>NZ_JBLLJM010000001.1:0-136348 GCF_053543495.1 Camelimonas sp. ID_303_24 | reverse complement strand
ACGCCAACCGCAACGCATGGTGCCTCAAGGCAGGCCTCAGGTACCAGTGGTGAGCCCCTGAAAAAGCAGAAGCCGCCCGGCGCGTCCGGGCGGCTTCATCATCGCGTTCAACCAGGCGAAACGCCGGCCGGGAGATTCGAGTCCTTCCGATCAAAATGGATCAGAAGGACTCCTGCATCCCCTTTTTTGAGCGAATTCTGCTCGATCAGACGGATCCGTCTGATCCGAAAACGCTTTAGCGCGGCTCGCGGCGGGCCATGAAAGCCAGCTTTTCGAACAGGCTGACGTCCTGCTCGTTCTTCAGCAGCGCGCCGTGCAGCGGCGGGATGACCTTGCGCGGGTCGCGCTCGCGCAGGGCGTCCGGGCCGATGTCCTCGGCCATCAGCAGCTTCAGCCAGTCAAGCAGTTCGGAGGTGGACGGCTTCTTCTTCAGGCCGGGCACGTCGCGCACGTCGAAGAACAGCTTGAGCGCTTCCTCGACCAGACGGTGGTGAATGCCCGGATAGTGCACCTCGACGATGGCCTTCATGGTCTCTTCGTCGGGGAAGCGGATGTAGTGGAAGAAGCAGCGGCGCAGGAAGGCGTCCGGCAGTTCCTTCTCGTTGTTGGAGGTGATGATCACCACCGGACGCTGGGCCGCCTTGATGGTCTCGCCGGTCTCGTAGACATGGAATTCCATGCGGTCGAGTTCGAGCAGCAGGTCGTTCGGGAACTCGATGTCGGCCTTGTCGATCTCGTCGATCAGCAGGACGGGGCGGCCGCCATGCTCGAAGGCCTCCCAGAGCTTGCCCTTCTTGATGTAGTTCTTGATGTCGGTGACGCGGCTGTCGCCGAGCTGGCTGTCGCGCAGACGGCTGACGGCGTCGTACTCATAAAGGCCCTGCTGCGCCTTCGTGGTCGACTTGACGTGCCAGGTGAGCAGCGGCGCGCCAAGGGCGCTCGCAATTTCCTCCGCCAGCACGGTCTTGCCAGTGCCCGGCTCGCCCTTCACCAGAAGCGGACGCTCCAGAACGATCGCCGCATTGACGGCGACCTTGAGATCCTCCGTTGCAACGTAGGAATCGGTACCCGTAAACCGCATGCTGATTTCCATTTTTTATACAAGTTCATTGGCTGGCGCGGACAGTAAGCGCCAGGAGGCGCGTCAAGCAAGTGTTTGATCGGGGAAATCCGCGCCAACACCGCTCCGCCGCGCGCCAACCCGTGAAGAGCTGACGCATTGACGCCCTGAAACGCCCGGAGGTCATCCCGGCCTGAACAGGACGCCGGCCCCGCCCGGGCAAATCGCGCCCGGCCAGGCTCACCACATCCGGGCGTCAGTCGTGAACAGCCGAATCCACCTCGGCTCCGCGACCATACATGCTGATCATCTGCGGAATGTCCGGGCGCACCCGGCACTGGTGGCCATAGAGCTTCCGCAAGGCGGCGCTGAAACGCCCCCCCCGGCCGAGAATGTCGTCGGCGAAGCCAATCATCCGGGAATTCGGCCACATCTGCGGCCGCACCTTCAGGATGCGGGCGAAAATGGCTTCCTCGTCGGATGTGGGGTGATCCTGAAGCAGCAGCGTCGCCATGGCGGCGGTGGAGCGCGACACGCCCATGTGACAGTGCACCAGCAGGTGATCCTGCTTTTCCGCCGTCAGATCGATGGTTTCGCCAAACTCCAGCAGTCGGACCACATCCTTGCGCTCAGGCAGGATCATGCCGGCGGTCGGCGCGATAATGTCATGGAAACGCATGGTCAGGCGGCGGTGCGCGCCATAGTCATCAAACGCCTCCGGCTCCAGCCGGTCAGGATCGAGAATAGACAGTACGTGGGTGACGGATCGCGCCCGCTGGTCTGGCAACTCGTCAATGCCGCAGACGACGAACTTGTCCCGGATGCTTTCGCGCATGCCTGTCTCCTCTCCCGCCATATGTATGCCATCGCGGTTACGGCATTGCGCAGGACCTGTCGACCCCAGACCTGGCGACCCCAGCCCCGCCTCTGCAGTACCTGCCGCCGCTGGACCTGCCGCCGCTGAACTTGCCCCCCTTGCGCCATGGGCAGGCGCCATGTGCGCCGGCGCCACGGCGCAGCAGCGCACGCCGTAACGTCAGCCGGGCAGATCTCCCGACCAGCGACGCGAAAGACCGCAAAGATTACAGTCAAGTTAACTGATTTGACCAAATCATGACGGCGCGCCTGTGAACAAATACCATCGCGACGGATCAAATTCGCTTCATTACGGATCGTTAATTTGAAATGGGCCGGGGGACGCCCCACATTCCTTCCATCTGTTCTGGAGGACTGACGAACATGAATAAAGTTTTCGCCGCCCTGACCCTCAGCGCCGCTCTCGCCGCCTCTGGCGCGGCTTTTGCCCAGCAGGCTGACGGCGCCAAGGCTGGTCAGACCGCGCCAGGCAAACACCAGCGCATCAGCGCCGATGACCGCGCCGCGCTCACCGACGCCCGCATCGCCGGCCTGAAGGCTGGCCTCAAGCTCAACGCCGACCAGGAAAAGCTGTGGCCGGGCGTGGAAAAGGCCCTGCGTGACGCAGCCCAGGCCCGGGCGGAGCGGATGGCGAAGTTCAGGGAAGAGCGCAAGGAAGCCCGTGAGGACGGCAAGCGGGGCGACTTCGTCGAGCGCCTGCGCCGGGGCGCCGACATGGCCACCGCACGCGCCGCTGACATGCGCCAGCTCGCCGACGCGGTGGACCCGCTCTACAAGACCCTCGACGACAGCCAGAAGCGTCGCCTTGGCATGCTGCTCCGCGCCAATGCCCCGCATGACATGGGCCACAGGCACGGCCAGCGTAACTGACGCCAGCCCATCGGGATCTTTCCCCCGGGGTGTCGTGGCGCCCTCGACCCGGCAGGCGCATGCGCCTGTCGCCCCTGACGTCCGGCGGCTGCCGCCGGACGCCTGATCCAGCCACCGAAACTGCGCAAGCGCCTGAAGTTGGGCCGGCGATCCGCGTTTCCGCTGGAGCCGGGCCCGCGCTGGATCGGGCTGCGCCTTCACCCGCTTCATGCGGATTTGCAGACCCCGCCTTTATTCACCGGATGACGCCGCCGCGCGTCGTCCGGTTTTTTTTGGGGCCCCCTGGCGTCCGCCAGGCGTTGCCTGACTTGCCCGAACTTGCCCGAAAATGCTTTGGGGTCTTGCTATCCTGGCCACCGCGCATGATAGACAATGTCAACGCGTCCTGACGGCTGGCGCTCCGCCATGGAGTCGCGGTCGCGCGGGATAATGAACAGAACGATCAACAAGACGGGCTACAGCCAGGCGCCCGAACCGGCCCGGCGCAGACCACATGGTCCTGCGACCTGCCGGCGAAGCGCCGCCCATGACCGGAGACGGACGCCTGTCCGCCGCCAGTCATGGCGACTGGAGGCGACGGGCGTTTCGGAATGAACGCGTCGCGCCCGGGGCGTCCGCCGGCGAGGGAGAGCCATGTTTCTGAAATTCTTCACAGAGCTGCGCGGCGCCAAGGTGCCGGTTTCCCTGCGCGAGTACCTCAGTCTGCTCGAAGGGCTGGACCAGGACCTGGCCGAGAAGAAGGTTGAGGACTTCTACTACCTGTCGCGCGCCTGCCTGGTGAAGGACGAGCGCAACCTCGACAAGTTCGACCAGGTGTTTGGCAGGGTATTCAAGGGCCTGGAGAAGGTCGGCGAAGCCATCGAAGCCGAGGAAATCCCGGAAGAGTGGATCCGCAAGATGGCGGAGCGCTACCTCACCGAGGACGAGAAGAAGGAAATTCAGGCGCTCGGCTGGGACAAGCTCTGGGAAACGCTCAAGGAGCGGATGAAGGAGCAGAAGGAGCGCCACCAGGGCGGCAGCAAGTGGATCGGCACCGCCGGCACCTCGCCCTTCGGCGCCTATGGCTACAACCCGGAAGGCGTGCGCATCGGCCAGGACAAGAACCGCAACTTCTCGGCGGTGAAGGTCTGGGACAAGCGCGAGTTCAAGGACCTCGACGATGAGGTCGAGCTTGGCACCCGCAACATCAAGGTGGCGCTGCGCCGCCTGCGCAAATTCGCCCGCACCGGCGCGGCGGAAGAGCTGGACCTCGACAGCACCATCCACGAGACGGCCAACAAGGGCTACCTCGACGTGCAGTTGCGCCCCGAGCGGCGCAACGCCATCAAGGTGCTGCTGTTCCTTGACGTCGGCGGCTCGATGGACTGGCACGTGGAGAAGGCGGAAGAACTGTTCTCGGCGGCGCGCAGTGAATTCAAGCACTTCGACCACTTTTATTTCCACAACTGCCTGTATGAGCGGGTGTGGAAGCAGAACAACCGGCGTTTCCAGGAAGTGACGCCGACCCAGGACATCATCCGCACCTTCCCCTCAGACTACCGGGTGGTGTTCGTCGGCGACGCCTCGATGAGCCCCTACGAGGTCACGATGCCCGGCGGCTCGGTGGAGCACTGGAACGATGAGCCCGGCAAGGCCTGGCTCGGCCGCATGATCGACCATTTCCCCAAGTCGATCTGGCTGAACCCGGTGAAGGAAGAGCACTGGAACTACACCCAGTCGATCAGCCTGATCCGCGACATCTTCGGGCATCGCATGTTCCCGCTGACGCTCGAGGGCCTCGACAAGGCGATGCGCGAACTGTCCCGCTGACACAAAGGCAGGTCGCGGCATGGGCAGAACCCGCCTCTCCGCAGGGTAAAATGAGCGCCGGGGCCTTCTCCGGCGCTCCTGGGTGGCCTTGATCCGCCCCTGGCCAGACGCCGCTGCCCCCACGGGGCGCCATCGGCCCACATCCTCGCCCGTCATGGCCGCGCCTGACCCGGCCATCCACGACTGGCGCGGCATGGCGAGAGTAGCCAGACACCGGCCAAACCAGCCGGGATGGATCGGCTCCAGGAACCGTCCCGCTTCGTAACGCTTCCACCGCCCGGCGACCGCCCTCCCTGACCTGCCAGAACCGCCTGCGGCATGGACGCATGTAGGTTGATATCAACATAAAACCGCGTCAATATGAGACGGGCCATTGCGAAACGATGGAGCGGAAAGTCGGCAACATGGGACAGCGGGCTGTAACGGACACGGGCGAACCGGGCGGCGGGAGCGCGCAGGCGAGCTTCGCTGACACGATCATGGTGCGCGACGCCTGCCTGTGCCTGCATATACAGCGCGCCGCGCGCGTGCTGGCCCGGCGCTTTGACGAGGCGTTCCGGCCTTTCAACCTCACCAATGGGCAGTTTTCGCTGCTGATGGCGCTGAACCGCCCCGAGCCGCCAACCATCGGCGCCGTCGCCACGGTTCTGGCCAGCGACCGCACCACGCTCACGGCGGCGCTAAAGCCTCTGGAGCGACGCGGCCTGGTGACGGCCCAACCGGACGCGAAGGACAAGCGCTCGCGTCGCCTGCAGCTGACGCCGGCCGGGCGGGCATTGCTGGGCGAGGCGCTGCCGGTCTGGAAATCTGAACATGCGGCGCTGGAAGCCCGGCTGGCGGCGGCGGGTTTCCCGGCCGCGGCCCTGCGCCTGCAACTGGCGGCGCTGGACGAGGCGTGAATGCCCGATCTGGCGGGCATCCCTCGCCGGGAAACGGACGCGGCGGCGCCCGATCAGGGCGGACGACGTCGAAGTGGGCGGCGTCACTGCCGCGACGCCACCCGGCTGTCAGCCATCACCCCTGGCGGACCGGCGTATGGACGACGAGGCCGTCGAGCTCGGGCGTCATAAAAATCTGGCAGGAAAGGCGGGAGTTCTCCCGCACGTCAAAAGCGAAGTCGAGCATGCCCTGCTCCATGTCTTCCGCCGGCCCGACGCGGTCCGTCCATTCATCGTCCACATACACATGACAGGTGGCGCAGGCGCAGGCGCCGCCACACTCGCCGACGATCCCGGGGATGTCATGTTTCAGGGCGACTTCCATGACCGTGGCGTTAGGCGCGGCCTCAACCGTGCGCCGCTCGCCGTCCGCATCCACATAAGTAACGCTGGGCATACCCTCTCCTGCTGTGCCTTGCATGGCGCCCCGTCAGGGACGCGCCGGTCGTTATGGTTCACCTATTCCATATCGTCCCGGCGGCCGTCGGCGCCACTCCTTATTATGATTATAGACAGATCCGGGCGTCGAAAGCGCCGGGTTTCCCTCCGCCGGGCGCGCGGCCTGCGCGCCACAGGCGTCGCCATGATGCGCCCTGGCCGCCGCCACATTGGTGGACGATCTGTTAACGCCATGAAACATCTGGTAAAAAAGTCGTTAACGACGTTCGAAGGTCGAGGCTGGTCAAGGGTTTTAATGCCCCCGGCCCAGAACTACACTTGCGACAGCAAAGATGGGTGAGGTGTCTGTGGAGAGGTGCGTCCGGCGCGCCTTCATCGCAGGCGCCAGTTTTCCTGGCCATGCCAGGTTCAAGAGGCGGCAGAATGTCGAAGGACAAGAAGCTAAATGATCCCGCGGCGGCGGCTTTGTCAGCTCTGGAAAAGGAGCTGCTTGGCGCCGGGCTTGGCGATCTTGAGCGACTGACTCCGGTCAAGGCGCCGGGGAGCGTTGCTTCCGGCAATCCTGTGTCTGCCAGTGAGCCTCCGAAGGACAAGGCTGTCGCGCCCGCCGCGCCGGCTTCGACAGGCGCGGCCAATGTCGTTGCCCCTGCTGCTGCGAGCGCTGGCAAGGTGGAGCCGCCCGTTGCTCCGCAGCCCGGCCCTGTCGCGACCACTGCTGGAGTTGCAAAGCCCGAGGCCACGCCTGCGACGACGGGCGGGAGCGCGCCCATCGCCCCGACCCGTCCCAGCGCGCCCGGCCCGGCTGCGCCTTCGCGCGTCGCGACCACTGGCAAGGAGCCGGCGCCTGAGGTCGGCAAGACCCGGATCGCCGCCGCCGGCGCCAGCCTTGAAGCAAAAACCGCTGACCAGAATCCGCTCGCGACGCGTCCTGCCGACGCTGTGAAGACGACGCCCCCAGGGGCCGTTTCCACCCCGGCTGCGTCCACCCCGACCGCTTCAACCACGCCTGCTTCGGGGTCGCCGGCTTCCACGTCCGCGACGGCAGGCATCAGGACCGAACCCGGCAAGGACGCCTCCCGGGAGCCGGTTAAAATCGACGCAGGCAAATCCGAAACTGGCAAATCCGAAACTGCCGGGAACGAGCAAGGCAAGAGCGAGGCTGGCAAGAGCGAGGCTGTAAGGAACGAACCTGGAAAGAACGAGCCAGGCAAGGTTGAGGCTGGCAAATCCACCGCTCCGGCGGGCGCTCCCACGCGGGCGCCGGCGCCGTTGCCTGGCGCGACGCCGGTTGACCCTGTGCGCCTGCCGCGCATCGAAACGCCCGCCGCACTCAGCCGTTCGACGCCTGTCCAGCCAGCGCCTGCGCCAACCGCGATGCCTGCGGCGGCCCGCGCCGCCACCCCGGCGCCTGCCGCCACGCCAGCAGCCGCTCCTGCGGGCGGCCGCGTTGCTGGCGCGCCGGCAATGATGACCGCCGGCGCCACCGCGCTGGCGATCCAGCCGGAACTTCCCGCCAAGACAGAGAACAAGGCCGAAGCCGCGACAAAGCCCGCCGACGCTGGCAAGGCCAGCGAAGCCAGGGCGCCCGACGCAGACGCCGGCAAGATCGCGGCCAGCAAGGCCACAGCAGGCAACAGCGCTGCCGGCAACGC
The DNA here is from genome assembly GCF_053543495.1 of Camelimonas sp. ID_303_24. Lineage (NCBI taxonomy): Bacteria > Pseudomonadati > Pseudomonadota > Alphaproteobacteria > Hyphomicrobiales > Chelatococcaceae > Camelimonas > Camelimonas sp. ID_303_24. Next base: position 128,744 of record NZ_JBLLJM010000001.1, on the reverse strand, counting down.
GGCGGAGACGCCTGCTGGCGCCCCTCCGGCCGGCGAAAAGCCCGCCCGCGCTGCGCCTGAGCAGCGCCGGGTGGTGTCGCCCGACACCAGCCGCGTCGCCAATGATGACCGGATGAGCGTGGAAGCCCTCGCCGGCATTGGCCGCGTCCGGGCCTCGCGCCTGCCCTATCTGGCGGCTCTGGTCGCCTCCGTGTTCTGGCTGGCCGCCGGCGGGCTGGTGTTGTCCGACCAGCTTGGCGTCACGGCCCTGGCCCCACAGGAGCTGATCGGCCGCCTCGGCCCGATGCGCAGCGCCCTGGCTGGCGTCGCCTTGCTGGCGCCGGTGTTCCTGTTCTTCCTGATCGCCGCCATGGCGATCCGCGCGACGCAGATGCACCAGGCCTCGCGCGCCATGCTCGGCGCGGCCGTGCGCATGGCGCAGCCGGAATCCCTGGCCTCCGACTCGGTGATGTCGCTGTCCCAGGCGGTGCGCCGCGAAATGGCGGCGATGGGCGATGGCGTCGAGCGCGCCCTGGCCCGCGCCAGCGAACTCGAAACGCTGGTCCGCAGCGAGATTTCCACGCTTGAGCGCTCCTACGCCGACAATGAGGTGCGGATTCGCGCTCTGGTCGAGGAGTTGAGCGAGCAGCGCGACGGCATCATTTCCAACGCCGAACGCGTGCGCGCCGCCATCGAGGGCGCCCACCAGCACATCACCACCGACCTGCTCACCGCCAGCCGCAGCATCGCCGAGGCCGTCGCCGCCGCGGGCGGCCAGGTCACGGATTCGCTCGCCGCCCGCGGCGCGCAGATCGCCGAGTCGCTCGGCAAGGCCGGCGACCAGATGGTCGACCAGCTGACCGCGCGCGGCGCCGATCTGGTGGATCGCATGAGCACGACCAGCGGCTCGGTGTCGAAGTCGCTGACCGAGAAGTCGGAAGCGATCGAGAAGTCGCTCGGCGCCGCCGGCGAGAAGATGACGGCGGGCCTGGCCTCGGCCGCTGCCGATGTGTCGCGCCAGCTCGCCGCCACCGGCGAGACGGTCAGCAAGTCGCTCTCCGAGCGCGCCCGCGACGTCAACGAACGCCTGCAGACGTCTGGCAAGGAGCTGAGCTCCTCGCTCTCCGCCGGCAGCGAAGACCTGCGTCAGAAGATCGAAGGGGCCGGCAAGGTCGTCGTCGAGATGATCGGCACGCGCGGCGGCGGTCTCGCCGACCGCCTGGTTGGCGCCGTGGAGCGCCTTGGCGCCACCCTGGCCGACAACAGCCAGAAGCTGGAAACCACCCTGGCCGCCTCCGGCGACCGCTTCACCTCGCAGCTCGACGCCCACAGCGCCTCGGCCCGCAAGGTGTTCGAAACCAGCGTCAGCCAGCTCTCCGGCAGCTTCGAGCAGCAGAGCGTCACCCTGCAGAAGGCGCTGGCCGCTTCCGGCCAGCAGCTGGCCTCGCTGTTCGACGCCCGCACCACCGCCCTGCGCTCCAGCTTCGAGGACACGGTCGGCAAGCTCGGCAAGGACGTGACCAATCACGCCGACCTGCTGGAAGGCATGTTCGCCCGCTCCACCGACGCCTTCGCCACGGTGCTGGACGAGCGCGGCGCCACCCTGCGCGGCGCCATCGACGCCGGCGTTACCCGCATCGGCCAGGAGGCGAAGACCGCCGCCGCCGATATCGAGAAGACCATCGCCACCTCCGGCGAGCGTTTCAGCGGCCTCGCCAACGAGCAGAGCGGCAAGCTGCGCGCCACCTTCGACGAGACCTTCGGCCGCCTCGGCTCCGATGTGGAAACCTACGTCGGCAAGCTGCGCGCCACCTTCGGCGAAACCTCCGGCAAGTTCAGCGCCACGCTCGACTCCCACAGCAAGGCGGCGATCGAGGCCATCGACGCCAGCCTTGGCAAGGTGTCGGAATCGTTCCGCGTCAGCAGCACGGAAATGCAGAACCTGCTGGCCCAGCAGGCGGCGGACACGCACGAGAGCATGGCCAACAGCGGCCGCGAGGTCATCGTCGCCCTCGCCCGCCAGGCCGCGCGCGTCAACGAGGCGCTGACCAGCAACGCCACCACGCTGACCGACAACCTGCACACCCGCGCCCGCGAGGCCGAGGAAGCGCTTTCCGCCCAGTTCAACAGCCTGGACGCCCGCGTCATCGCGCCGGCCGGCAAGATGGTGGAGACGCTGGTTTCGACCACCGACGACCTCAGCAAGCGCATCGACGGCAGCATCGCCCGCATCGAGACGATCGTCGTCGGTCGCGGCGAGGGCCTGGCCGAGAAGCTGGCCCGCGAAGCCAGCCGCGCCGCCGAGATCATCGACACGCGCGTCAGCACCTTCGAGGAACGGGCCACGACGCGCAGCGCCGAGCTCACCCGCGTGCTTGATGACGCCATCGGCTCGCTGGACGAGAACCTGGCGGCCCGCGCTTCGGCCATCAGCCAGTCGCTGGAAACCCGGTCCGGCGAGATCGCCCGCGTGCTGTCGCATGGCGGCAGCGAGGTGGCCGGCGCCCTCACCACCAAGGCGGACGAGATCAACGCCGCCATCCTGCGCCACACGGCCAACCTCGCCAGCCTGCTGGTGGGCCGCGCCGACTCGATCAACGTCACGCTGGGCAACCGCGCGGTGGAGATCAGCGAGGCGCTCGGCAAGCACGTCGCCACCTTCGAAAACGCCGTGGCCAGCCGCCTCGACAGCGTCAATGGCGCGCTTACCGCGAAGAGCGACCGCCTGGTCGACGCGCTCGACCAGCGTCTGGAGAGCATCACCAACGTGCTCGACGAGAAGGGCGGCAAGCTGGTGGGCGATCTTGACGCCCGCAGCCACGACATGGCCAACCTGCTCGACACCCGCACCAGCAGCTTCCAGAAGTTCATGGGCGGCCAGATGGAGCGGCTGCAGGGCGTGTTCGGCGATCACGCCGACCGCATGGGCGGCGACATCACCGCGCGCCTGGAAAGCCTCATCGGCGATCTGGACAACAAGGGCGAGCGCCTGGTGCTGGCCATCGAGAGCCGCGGCAAGGAAGCCGGGGCGCGCCTCGACAGCCAGACAACCCGCCTGGAGGAGGCCGTGGACGCCTCGCTGGAGCGGATTTCCTCCAGTTTCGCCAGCAAGACCGGTTCGGCGGTCGCCGTCCTTGGCGCCCGCATCAATGATCTGGTCGCGGACTTCGACGGCAACGCCCGTCGTCTGGCCGGCGAGATCGAACAGCGTCAGGGCGCCCTTGCCGGCGCGCTGGAGAAGCAGGCCAGCCAGATCGACGAGGCCGTTGGCGCCACCCTCACCCGCATCGCCGGCTCGTTCGCCGAACATGGCGGCGCTGTGGCGGCGACCCTCGGCGCGCGCATCAGCGGCATGCTGGCCCGCCTTGAAGACAACGGCCGCGCCCTCATCAGCGCGCTCGACGAGCGCCAGAGCAAGCTGGCCGAAAGCGTCGAGGCCCAGACCTCCGGCATCGAAGGCGCCGTCAACAGCTCGATGGAGCGCATTTCCGGCGCCCTGCAGTCGCATGGCGGCTCGGCCGTCGCGGCGCTGGGCTCGCGCATCGACAGCCTGATTGGCGACCTGGACCGTCGCGGCGACCGTCTGGCCAGCACCCTCGACAATCGCGGCCGCGACCTGGCCGTGCTGATCGAGCAGAAAACCGAAGCGCTGGAAACGGCCATCGACGCCTCGGCCCAGCGTCTGTCGACCATGTTCGACACGCGCGGCGAAGCGGCAAACCGCAACCTGACCGCCCGCCTCGACGCCATGATCGGTGACTTCGACGCCCGTGGCGGCAAGCTGCTCGGCGCGCTCGACAGCCGCGCTCTGGAGATCGCCGGACTGATCGACGGCAAGACCGCCTCGCTGACCTCGTCGCTGGGCGAGTCGGCGGAGCGGCTCGCCAACCTGTTCGACCGCCATGGCGGCGCTGCGGCTGCGGCCCTGGGTTCGCGTATCGACGAACTGGGCGGCCTGTTCGATGAGAAGGGCGCCAGCATGATCGGCCTGCTGTCCGGTCGCGGCAGCGAGATCGCTGGCGTGCTGGAGCAGACCACCGCCCGCGCGGTGGCGGCGCTCGACGCCCAGATCAGCCGTCTCAACGACACGGTGCAGAGCCATGGCGTGGCGGTGAGCGGCGACCTTTCCGGCCAGATCGACCGCCTCGCCTCGCTGTTCGACGCACGCGGTTCGGCGCTGGTCAGCAATCTGGGCGCGCGCGGCGATGACATCGCCGACGCCATCGCCCGCGGCGCAGGCAATCTGGAAGCCCGCGTCGGCGGCCAGCTGGCCCGTCTGGACAATGTGTTCCAGGGCTATGGCCAGTCGATTTCCGCCATCATCGGCGAGCGCGTCCAGGTTGCGGGCGAAACGCTCGACGCCGCCGGCGCATCGCTGGTGGAGACCATCGACGCCCGCGCCCGCCTGCTGGACAACCTGCTCGGCCTGCACGCTGGCCGGATTGGCGAGCGGTTGGTAACGCAGATCGACCGCCTGGAAACCACGCTGACCGAACAGGGCGAACGTCTTGTCGGCTCCGTGGACGCCAGCGCCGGCAAGCTGTCGGGCGAGGTCGCCCGCATCAGCGAGGCCGCGACGCAGACCATCGGCGCCAGCGCCGGGGCTATTGCCGAAGCGGTTCGCGATCGCGCCGCCGAAGCGTCGCGCAACTTCGCCGCCTCGGCCAAGGACATGCGCGCGGCCATGGACGCCGCCGCCGACGATCTGCGCGTTGCCGTCGACACGGCGGCCCGCGCCGCCGCCACGGCGGTTACGGAAGCCGGCGACAAACTGCGCGCCGACGCTGACAGCGCCGCCAGCACGGCCGTCACCGCCTTCAACGAGGCTGGCGACAGGCTCGGAGCGGGCGCCGGCGCAGCCGCCAGCCAGGCGGTTGCCGCGCTCACCGGCGCAGGCGAAAAGCTGCGCGCCGGTGCGGAAGCCGCGTCTGACGCCGCAGTCGCCGCGCTCACCGAAGCCAGCGAGAAGCTGCGCACGGAGGCTGAAACGGCCGCCAGCACGGCGGTTGTGGCCATCACCGGCGCGGGTGAGAAGCTGCGCGCCGATGCCGGCGCGGCCACCGACATGACCGCCGCCGCCTTCACCGAAGCAGGCGAGAATCTGCGCGCGGAGGCCAGTACGGCCGCCCGCGCCGCCGCCACGGCCTTCAGCGAAGCCAGCGAGAAACTGCGCGCCGATGCCGGCGAGGCCGCCACCACGGCCACCGCCGCCGCGGATGGGCTGCGCATTGCCCTCAGCACCGCCGCTGGCGCCATGGTCACCGCCCTGGCGGAGGCCGGAGACAGGCTGCGCACGGACGCGCCAGAGCTGATCGAACGTCTGACAGCGGCCAATCGCCAGCTTCAGGAAGTGAGCGTTCACGCAGCCCGCAACCTCACCGCCATCGAGAATGGCCTTAGCAGTCGCGTTGCCGAGCTTGGCGCGGTTCTCAGCGCGGTGACCGATGGCGCCGGCGGCGCCTCGCGTGACCTCGCGGAGCAGATCGCGACCATGAAGTCGGTGGGCGAAAGCACGCTGACGGAAGCCTCGGCCATCGCCGCCCGTTTCGGCGACGAAAGCCGCGCCCTGTCGGCGCTCGCCAGCGAACGCATCACGGCCCTGCGCGACGGCGTCGGCCGCCTGGAGGAGGTCGAGCAACGCCTGGCCGCTGGCCTGGACGGCAAGCGCGAGACGCTGGACGCCATGACGGGCGCCATCAGCGAGCGCACCGCCGACGTGGAGCGTCTGGCGGGCGCGTTCACCGCCCTGATGGAGAAGTCGATCAGCAGCGCCGAACAGCGCGCCAGCCAGATCACGGCGCTGCTGCGCAAGACCTCGGACGAGGCGGCTGAAAAGCTCTCCGCCCAGTACGACGCGTTGCGCGCCGCCGCCGAGCAGCAGCGGGAGAACGCCACGGAGACGATGCGCGCCACCTATGAGAGCGCCGTGGCCGAAGCCGGCAAGGCGATCGAACAGACCACCGCGAAGTTCCGCGGCGTCGCGGAAGACGTGCGGTCGATGGCGGCGACGATCACCAAGGATCTCGAGGTGACGCGCTCGGAGATCGCGCGCGGCGTGTTCGAATTGCCGCGCGACACGCAGCAATCCACCGCAGCCATGCGCCGGGTGGTGGCCGAGCAGATCCGCGCGCTGAACGAACTCAACGAGATCGTCAACCGCGCTGGTCGCGCCCGTGGCGAGACGCAGGCGGCCCCTGCCTCTGCCCCTGCCCGTCCGCAGCGCGCCGCGCAGCCGGCGGTCCAGGCCCCGCAGGCCGCAGCCCCGTCGCCGCAGGCGGCGCCCAGGGTTGCCCAGCCGGCGGCTGACGATAGCGCGCCGCTGGCCTGGCCAGTTGCTTCGGCGGCGAGCCGGACCCCGGCCGCGACTGCGGCCCCGGTTGCGCCCGCCCGCCGCGAGCAGGCCCCCGCGCCGGCCCCGCGCCAGCGGGAAGAGGCCCCCGCCGCCCGCGCTGAAGGCGGCTGGCTCTCCAGCCTGCTGACCCGCGCCTCGGACGAGGTCGACGACGCAGACCTGCCGCAACCCTCGATGAGCTCGGCTGAACTGCTCGACACCCTGTCGATCGATATCGGCGAACTGATCAATGCGACGGCGCTCGAAGCTTCCTGGGCGCGCCGCAACCGTGGCGAGGCCCACGCCTTCGGGCTGGACCTGTACACGGCGCGCGGCCAGAAGATCTTCGACGACGCCCGGGCCCGTTACCGCATGGACGCTGAATTCCGCCAGACGGCCGACCGCTACGTGGAGGAGTTCGACCGGCTGCTGGTCGAGGTGCGCAAGAGCGACAGGGACGGCGCCATGGCGCGCAATTACCTGACCTCGGACACCGGAAAGGTCTACACCATCCTGGCGCATGCGTCCGGGCGGCTGGACCGGGCCTGATCCGCAGGCCGGCGGCCCGCCGCCGGCTTCGTCCCCCGTGGGGCGCCAGCATGCGGGCCTTTCACCCGGTCCGGGACAAGACCGTTTTCATCATCACTCACGACCTGCCCCGGCCATGCGCCGGGGCTTTTTTATGCTTCACGCCGCCGCGGGACAGCCGCCCTGTTTGCGCCATGGCTGTAAACGGGTCGCGTCAAGCGGCGCTACGATCACTGTGATCGCGCCTTGCCGGGCCGCCATTTTTAACGGCGCGGAAAGTCCCGTGTCGCTGCCCAAAGGAAGCCTCTTCACCGCATCAGCTCACCATTGGCGACGCGAGGCCGCTGTCGTCAGAACGCAATGGACTGGGAGACCACCCCGGTCGTCAGAACGTCCTGGAACGGGATTCGCGCTGCTCGCTGTGAAACGGGTTCGCGTCGCGGAGCCGATCGGCGATCCCGGCCAGCGGGGTTCCGGAGACTACCGGCGCATCGAGGCGGCGGCGCCGTGTGGTCCAGGTGGATAGATGGATGCCTGAACGGCGAAGCTCCGCAGCTTCATCATCGGTCATGGACGTCGTGCAGGGCGCTCTGTGTCGTTGCAACCTGGGCGGAAGATGAAACCAGGCATATGAACCCCAACAATCATCCGCATCTTGACATATTTTGAGACAGCGGCTAACCGTGCGGGATCCATAGAAGGAGTTTTATGCGCAGTAACTAAATAGCTCGTCTCTCATGAGGCCACACCCCGCCCCGGAATTCTGGAGGCGGAGCTATGCGCATAACCTATCTACGGACAATCCATGACACGCGATAATATCGTTATCCGTCCCTATCAGGGCGCGGACACGAAGCTGCTATCTGGTATCTGGCTATTGGCTTCGCGACAGGCCCATCCTTTCCTGGGAGAGGAAAAGCTCAGGTCACACAGACAGCTGATCGAATCCGAATATCTTCCAAACTCCGAAACCTGGGTCGCATGCGACCAGGGAAAGCCCGTTGGCTTTATTGGTCTGATTGAGACATTCATAGGCGGCCTGTTTGTGGACCCACATGCTCAGGGGCTGGGCGTTGGTCGTCTCCTGGTCGATCACGCCTTGACCTTAAAGGGCTCCCTGGAACTGGAAGTCTATGCGGCGAACGAAGACGCCGTGCGCTTTTATTCCCGCCTTGGGTTCTCCGAAATTTCGAGGCGTGAAAAAGACGATGAAGGGCTGCCATTCGAGAACATCCGAATGAGGCTCGCCGGCTAGCGCCCACGAGGGGCGCGGTCATGCGCCACTCCACCTTGAATGATGAGGACGCCCTGTTCTGGCGTCTCAAAGGGTGTGCACGACCATGAATGTCAGCAAACAGGAAAGAAAAGCCCTCGAACTTCTATCCCTCGGAGGAAAGATTTCAGTCGAAAAGGGCGACCAAAGCCAGGCAGTCGATGCGAGCTTCATAACGCGGGAGGGATGGTTTCTCGACGGCGTAGGATTGAACGAGTTTCAATCCTTACGCGCAAAACGTTTTGTTGGATCCAGAAAGGGTGAAGAATACGCGATCACCCGCGAAGGCATCAAGATCCTGCAACAGTTTAGGCAGGCGCAAAAAGTCGCCCAGAGAAACAGCCGTCTTGCAAAAAAAGTCGGATCCAAAAGGACCAAGCCATAAGGCGGATGAAAGTGAAAACTACCTTCCTGTGGCGGCGGCGATCCGGCCAGGAAGGGTTCTCATGACAAACCTGGCGCATTTACTTGCCACAACAGCATAGCTGAACCTCCGCCACGCCGCCAATGCGCTTGGCGTGGCGGAGTCCAGCGTCAGCGCCTGCGCGGCCCCTTCGCCAGCGATGCAAAGAATGCGCCCGCCCCGAACCTGCTGCGCGAATGAAGCGATTGTAGAGGGCCGTGTGTGAGGACCATACCCGGCAAGGGCGTCGTTCCACTGCAGCCGTTACGGCTCACATACACAATCTCGCTGACACACGCCGGTCACCGGCCCGGGAGAACGCCGCGCCAACGGAAAACGGGGCGAAATGCGAGCCATTTGCGGCTCGCCTGGCAGAAACAAATCAGCCATCACCGCCTCCATCGCCAACGTAGCGATGCATGCATCAGACGAAATGAATAGGCCCCGACCCTGGCTCCAGTTCCCCTGCCATGGGCGAAACGGATTAGCCGGATGGTTCCGCCCGGCTGGAAAACGGTTTAACGCCGGCCGCCGGAGGCCCAGCGGACGATCTGCACCATCACCTGCTGCAGGGCGTCGTCGAGGGCGCGGCTGGCGTTGGCGGCGTCGATGGCGCCGCCAACCGGGACTTCGGCGCGGAAGATCCTTGCGGCGGAAACAGGACCGTTGGCCTGGACAATGCGCGCGGTGATCTCCACCACCGCCATATTGCGGGCGGCGTCGATCTCGAAGGCGCGCAGTTCGCTGGCCAGCATGGACCCGGCGTTGGCCAGGGTTGACGGGCGGCCCACGCTGGCGATGCGGCTGCCGTTCTCGAAGGTCTGGATCAGCCGCGCCTGCACCAGCGCCGGCAATTTGTCAGACCACTGGCCGCCGCCAACGAAACTGACCGACGCGCCCTGGCGCACGATGATCCGCTCGCTATTGATCGGCTGCAGCGCCACGGGCTCGGTAACGGCGAGTTGGCCGCCGCCGCCGATGCGCCCGAAATCACGGGCTGCCGAAAGATCAAAGGTGGCCGGAGCCGGCCCGCCGCCACAGCCCGCGAGCAGCAGGACGCCGCCAAGCGCGAACACGAGCCGCGCGGGATGCAGGGCGCGCATGTCAGAGGCCTTCCACATTACTGGCGTCCGTTAAATTGCGGGATCGACGGCTTCGCCCCGAAGATGAACTGCTGCGGATTCTGGTTGATGCTGCGCAGGGTGCGATTGATCTCGCCCAATGTGCGCTGGCTGTCCACCGTCAGGTTGCGCACCTCGCCAAGACCGGAGCCGGTGAAGCGGTTGATGCCGGCGGTGATCGCCGCCGTGCGCCCGTCGAGGTTCTGGGCCAGTTGACGAATGGAGTTGGCCGCCTGGGTAATGGCGTCAACCGCGCCCTGGCCGTTGGTGGAGCCAAGGAAGCTCTGCACCGCCTTCAGCACGCCTTCAACCTGGTCGGAGGCCTTGTTGATCTTGGCGGTAATGGAAGCGACATTGTCGACGGTCTTCTGGACATTGGCGCTGGAATTGCCCAGCGCAGCAGTGAATTTGTCCGCGTTGGCGACGATGGCGCGCACCTGCTTGCCATCGATCTCACGGGCAATGCCGTCCAGGCTCGCCGCCAGCGCTTTCACCTGATCCGCGGCGGGACCAACGCTGGACAGGAACCGGTTCACGCCTTCCGAATTGTCGCCCAGCGCCTTTGAAAACTGGTTGATGTTGCGGATGGTGTCATCAATGGCGGCCTGGTTCTGGTCGATAATGACCGAGAGCTTCTCCGCCACCTCATTGGCGCGCTTGGCGACGTTGCGGGCGCTTTCCAGGATGTCCTGGAAGTCCGAACGCTCGGCCATGATGGTGCAATCCGGATCAGGACAAGGCTGGAGAACCGGCGAATCCACCGACCGGCCCACCAGCGCGACAGAGCCGACGCCGGACACGATCTGCACGTCCAGCAGCGCCCGCGTATCCTTGCGAATCTGCACGTTGCGGCTGACGTCAATCGTCGCGATCACCAGGCGCGGGTTTTCCGGATCGAACGACACCGCCCGCACCTCGCCAACGCGGATGCCATTGAAGGTGACGAGCGAACCCGGGCCGAGGCCAGAGACAGATCCCGTGAAGGCAACCTTGTAGGTGTCGCGGGAATTGGCGTTCTGGCCGCCGCTGAACCAGTAAACGAACAGGAAGCCGGCGGTGATGACCGCGAGGGTGAACAGACCGATCAGGGCGTAGTTGGCGCGCGTCTCCATGCGTCAGTTTCCTGCGCTGAACGCCGCCCGGGCGCGTTTGCCGTGGAAGTACGCCTTGAGCCAGGGGTTCGTCGAGGCCAACATTGTCTCTATCGTTCCCTCTGCAATGATCTTGCCTTCGCCCAGCGCGGCGATGCGGTCACACACCGAATGCAGACTGTCGAGGTCGTGGGTTACCATGAAAACAGTCAGCCCCAAAGTTTGCTGCAGGGTTGAGATCAGTTCGTCAAATTCGCCGGCGCCGATAGGATCGAGACCCGAGGTCGGCTCGTCGAGAAAGACGATGTCCGGGTCCAGAGCCAGGGCGCGGGCCAGAGCGGCGCGCTTGATCATGCCGCCTGAAAGATCCGACGGAAACTTGTCGGCGGCGTCAGGGTTAAGGCCAACCATCTCAATCTTCAGCATGGCCAGCTCATCGAGCAGCTGCTCGGACAGGTCCAGATACTCGCGCATCGGCACCTGAACATTCTGCTTCACGGTGAGCGAGGAAAACAGCGCGCCCTGCTGGAACAGCACGCCCCAGCGCTGCTCAATGGCCTTGCGCGAGGCGCGGGACAGCTTGTCCAGGTCTTCGCCAAACACCTCGATCTTGCCGGCGCGCTTGGGCACCAGGCCGAGGATGGCGCGGGTCAGCACCGACTTGCCGGTGCCGGAGGCGCCGACGAAGCCGAGAATCTCACCGCGCCGCACATCAAGATTGAGGTGCTTCATGATGGTCTTGGTTCCGAAGCCGACCTCCAGATCGGTGACGCGAATCACGACCTCGGCGTCCGGGCCGACAAGACGGCGCGCCATCTCGCGCGGTGGTTGCAAGGTTGCGGGCGGTGACGCGGCGTCAGTCATCAGCGCGTCCCCCTCAATAATTGATCGCGGCGAAGAACATGGCGAACAGCCCGTCCACCACGATCACCATGAAAATCGCCTTCACCACCGAGGTGGTGACCTGGCGGCCAAGCGATTCGGCCGAGCCCTGCACCTCAAGCCCCTCCTGGGTGGCGATCACGCCGATGACCAGCGCCATGAACGGCGCCTTGATCAGGCCGACGAGGAAGGTGCTCATGCCCACCGCCTGCTGCAGGCGGACCAGGAAGATTTCGGGCGGAATGCCGCCATAGAGCCATGACACCAGGCCGCCGCCGAACAGGCCCGCCATGGCGGAAATGAAGGTGAGCAGCGGCAGGGAAATGATGATGGCGAAGATGCGCGGCAGCACCAGCACCTCGATGGGATCGAGGCCCATGACGCGCAGGGCGTCGACCTCCTCGCGCATCTTCATCGACCCCAGCTCGGCGGTGAAGGCCGAGCCGGAGCGACCGGCCACCATGATCGAGGTCAATAGCACGCACAATTCGCGCAACGTCAGGATGCCGACCAGATTGACCACGAACGCCTGGGCGCCAAACCGCTGCAGCTGGAACAGGCCTTGCTGGGCGACGATGCAACCGACGAGAAACGAGATCAGGACAACAATCGGCGCCCCACGGAAGCCAACCATGTCGATGTGATGCACAACGGAGGTCAGGCGGAACCGCGCCGGGTGCAGGCAGACGCGAAAGATCGCCGCCACGACCTCGCCGAGGAAACTGACGCCCTTGACCAGATCGCGTCCGGCCTGGACGACGCTTTCGCCCACCTGGGCAAGAAAATCGATGACGCCAGAGCGGCGCGGGGCCGGCGACAATTCCTGGAAGCCGCGATAGGCGACCTCATCCAGCAGCACCCGGTGCTCGGGCCGCGCGCCGACGAAATCCGCGTGCGCGCCCTGTTCGCCAATCTGGTGGCGGGTGCGATCGAGAACCCAGGCGCCCAGGGTGTCCAGCGAAGCGATGCCCGACAGGTCGAAGATCACCTGCCCCGCCCCCTGCTTCTCCTGCATGATCGCGGCGGCCGCCTGCTCGACCCGGGCGGCGTGCGCCGACGTCCAGACGCCGGACAGGATCGCCCTCAACTCATCGCCGCGCCGCTCGATATCCGCCTGTGGCTCATCAACCGTCACAGAAGGCGCGTCCCCTCGCTGGCAGGCGCGCGGCGCCCGCGAAAAGCATTTCTGCGGAAATGCCCCAATTCGACAACAGGGCGCATTCGCCAACCGGCTGGCAAACGCACGCTCGCCGGACCGGATCAGACGGTTGAGAAATAACGGCCTCGCGCCATCCTGTCGAGCGCGCGCCGGCCACTGCGGCCGTCAAACAGCGCGGATTGTTTACCTGTCGACAATAATGCTGCCGGAATCAGTTTTTGATGGCGCCGGCAAACGGGCGCGCGCGGCGCCGGAGCGTCAGAGGCCAGGAATCGCAGGCCAGATTCGCACGCAGGGGCGCAGGCCGGCGCGCAGGGCGGGCAAACGCGCAAACAAGGGTCGCAAGCATGACAGAACATCCCCCCGTTCATCCATCGGCGCGGCGCTCCCTTGACGTCGCGGCCGAGCGCTTCCCCATCGACGGCAGCTTCACCATCGCCCGGGGCTCGCGGACGGAGGCGGTGGTCGTCGTGGCGCGCATCACGGAAAATGGCGTCTGCGGGCGCGGCGAATGCGTGCCCTATGCCCGCTATGGCGAGAGTATCGACAGCGTGGTCGCGGCGATCGAAACCGTGCGCCTTGCCCTGGAAGGCGGCGCCAGCCGCCAGCAGCTGCAGGCGCTGCTGCCCGCCGGGGCGGCGCGCAACGCCCTGGACTGCGCGTTGTGGGACCTGGAAGCCAAACTCACCGGCGCCCCGGTCCACGTGCTGGCCGGCCTTGACCGCATAAGGCCGGCAACCACGGCCTTCACCATCAGCCTCGGCGCGCCGGAGGCGATGGCGGCGAAGGCGGCGGCGGCCATCGACGCCGGCCGGCCGGTGCTGAAGATCAAGCTTGGCGCGCCAGAAGAAGATGCGGCGCGGATCCGGGCCGTGCGCGACGCCGCGCCGGTGGCGACATTGCTGGTCGACGCCAACGAGGGCTGGGGCCTGGCTGATCTGCCGCGCCTGTTCGACGCCTGCGCCGGGGCCGACGTGGCGTTGATCGAGCAGCCGTTGCCAGCGGCGGAAGACGCTGCTTTGGCCGGCCTCGCGCGCCCCGTGCCGTTGTGCGCCGACGAGAGCGTGCACACTCGCGATGGCCTGGCCGCGCTGCGCGACCGCTATGATGCGGTCAACATCAAGCTGGACAAGACCGGCGGCCTCACCGAGGCGCTGGCCATGGCGCGCGCGGCGGGGGAGATGGGCTTTGGCCTGATGATCGGCTGCATGGTCGGCACCTCCCTGGCCATGGCGCCGGCGATGCTGCTGACGCCGCGCGCCCGGTTCGTGGATCTGGACGGGCCATTGCTGCTGGCGCGCGACCGGGAACATGGGCTGGTCTATGACGGCGCCGTGGTCTGGCCGCCAGAACGGGCGTTGTGGGGGTAAACGCGTTCCTGCGAAGCGAACGCCGCCAGCGCCGCCGCGCGGCAGCCAGACGTGAACAGGCGGCGCGAACAGGCGGCGCGTTAAGGCTTTGTTAGCCATGGCCGCGTCAATATTCCGGGCTGCGACAGCTTTTTTTTGCTGACCCTTCAGCACCTGCACCTTCAGCAGCTGCAAAACCATACGGGCCGCCCATGAGCATCCAGGATATCGCGACGTCGACGCAATTGACGGACGATGAATATCTGCCGATCTGGACCGCCCTGATGGAAACGGCGCGCGGCCGCAGCTTCCTGCGTGAATTCGCCCGCCGCACGCGCTCCGCCGAAACGCGGACGCTGCTCGACGCGGTGCAGAAGCTGGAACACGCCCTGCTCGACGCCAGGCAGGAAGCCACCCCTTCCCCGGCAGCCTCCCATGCCCCCGCAGCCACCGGGGCCGCCGCCGGGTCGCGAGGCGGCGAAACCGCGCGACTGCAGGCCGCCATCGCCCAGGCCGTGCCGGCGCTGGAATACGCGGCGCGCATTGGCGCCCGCGCCCGCGCCGACCTGCAGGCGTCGGTGGACGACATCCAGGCCGCGGCCAATACCCTGCGCCCGCTGATCGATGGCCAGCTGGACGACCACGCGGCGGCAAACGCCCGCCACGCCTGTGACAGCATCGACGCGCGGGTGCTTGATATGGATGAGATCATCGCCGTGCAGCAGCTTGGCGATGAACAGGCGATCAACGCCACCGCCACGCTCGCGGAGCTGGTGACGGCGCAGCCGCCGGCTGGCGCGGCAATGTCCGGCGAGCCGGCCCGGCGCCCGGCGCCGCGCGCCGCAGCCCCCCAAACCAGCACTGTTCAGGCAGCGCCTGTCACAGCTGGCGCGGGTCGTGTCAGCGCGGATCTTGCCAGTTCTGGTCTTGCAAGCGCAGGTATTGCCAGTGCTGGTCGTGCTGGCGCGGAACATGCCGGCGTCTCGCGCGCTCACCCCGCTACCCCTGCGGCGCCAAGGCCCGTGGCGGCCCGGCCGCAACCCGTGGCCCACGCGGCTTCAGCCACTGGGCAGGGCCATGGTGAAAACCCCGCCATTCAGAAACTGATTCAGGAAATCACCGCCAGGCTGCTGAACGACCAGGATATTGCCCCGTCCACGCCCGGCCGGGCGCGCCGGTAAGGCATTGGTCAGAGACCGATTCACGCAATTGCCATATCCGGCTGGCTTTTCTCCATTTTTGGGGCGGCCGGGCGACGTGGAGGCAACGCCTGTTGACCGGCGCATGCCGGCCATGGCTGCGACAGGTTCCGGCAGCCACGGAAGCGCCAGCGCCCGCTGCCAGCCTGATTCAACCCATGCGCTTATGTGGCCGCAGCAGAATCATTTTTTGACTTTGCCGGTTTTGACTTAGCTGGAACCTCTGGTTTCAGACCCGCATTGTAGCGGAGGGACCAGGGACTGGCCCCTCGGGGAAACTGATTCCAGAACCTGATCTATCATATTGATTTTAATAGCTTTACAGCAACCCTTCTCGCGCCAGGACAATGATTCAGGCAATGCCGGCAACGCCCTGGGTCGGCAAGCTTTTCTCAAGTCCACAACCCAACCCGCGCCGGCCAGCCTGGTCCTTCCAGAAACCGCCCGATCACGGCAACAGCGCCCTGCCGTCCTGGTCCGGGGCCATCACTGGCGGGAGCCGCGCCGGCCAGGCCGGAGAGCCTGTTTCAGTCTGGGAAACTGATTCAACGGAGGCGTGGGCGATGATGACATTATTGAAGAACTGGCCGGCGCTGGCGCGCCAGGTGAAGCGCTCGCCGTGGGCGCGGCAGGCGGCCGGATCGACTTCAAGGGCGCGCAGGGCCGCCGCCCGCAGGTCGTCGTCCAGCGCTCCGGCGCCGGAGTCACCGATGACGTCGAGGGGGCCGGTGACGGGAAACGCCGCGACCGGCAGGCCGGACGCCAAAGCTTCCAGCAGGACGATGCCGAAGGTGTCAGTGCGGCTCGGAAAGACGAAGACGTCGCAGGCGGCGTAAACCCTGGCCAGCGCCTCCCCGGTCAGAACGCCAAGGAAGCGGGCGTCTGGCCAGGCCTGCGCCAGTTCCGCCCTTGCCGGACCGTCGCCGACAATCACCTTGGTTCCCGGCAGATCGAGCGACAGGAACGCGGCGAGGTTCTTCTCCACCGCCACCCGGCCAACGTAGAGGAACAGCGGCCCGGTCAGGCCTGGCAGTCCCTTGCGGCGCGGCCGGAACAACGCGCCGTCGACGCCGCGCGACCAGCGCATGACATTGCGGAAGCCCCGCGCCTCCAGATCGCGCGCGAGGCTGGGCGTGCTGACCATGACCCCGGCGCCGGAGTTGTGAAAACGGCGCAACAGGCCGTAGACCAGCCCCTCGGGCGCCGGCATGCGGGCGGCGATATATTCAGGAAAACGCGTGTGGTAGCTGGTGGTGAACGGCCGGCCCGTCGCCAGGCAGGCGGCGCGAACGGCGCGGCCTAGCGGTCCTTCCGTGGCGATATGCACATAGTCCGGCTGCAATGCCGCCAGCCGGCGCGCCATGGCGCGCCCGGTTGTCAGGGCGAGACGAATTTCCGGATAGCCCGGCATCGGCAAGCTGCGGAACTGGTCGGGCGTGATGAAATCCACCCTGGCGCCGAAATCCGCGGCATGGGCCGCCATGTTCTCCAGGGAGCGGACGACGCCGTTGACCTGGGGGCGCCAGGCGTCGCTGGCGATGACAATGCGCATGAATTCCTGCCAGAGAAACAGAAGATGGATATCGCCGGACGCGGCGAGCCCTGGCGCCGCGGACGAAACAGGGAACGAGCGGCGCGCGCATGATCGACCGCCAGGCGCCAGCCGCCGTTACGCCGCCTTGCGCGCGGCGTCGCTGCTCACGGCGACAGCAGCCAGCGACGCGGCGGCGCGGGCTTCGCGCTCGCGCACCACGTCGGCCCAGCGCAGCAGTTCGTAGCGGCCGTCATAGTGCTCCACCAGGGCGGTGCAGCTTTCCACCCAGTCGCCGGTATTCATGTAGCGGACGCCGAAACGGTCGTGCATGGCGGCGTGGTGGATGTGGCCGCAGATGACGCCGTCCACCTCGTGGCGACGCGCCTCGCTGGCCAGCAACTCCTCGAAGCTGCCGATGAAATTGACCGCGTCCTTGACCTTCAGCTTGGCCCAGGCCGACAGCGACCAGTAGGTCAGGCCGAGCTTGCGGCGAGCCATATTGAGCCAGGTGTTGGCGATAAGCGCCGTCGAATAGGCGCCGTCGCCCAAAAAGGCGAGCCAGCGGGCGTGGCGCATGACGATATCGAACTGGTCGCCATGGATCACCAGCATGCGGGTTCCATCGGCGGATTCGTGCACCGCGCGATCGCAGATTTCGATGTCGCCGAAGTTGCTTCCCACATAGTCGCGCAGAAACTCATCGTGGTTGCCAGGCACATAGATCAGCCGCGCGCCCTTGCGCACCTTGCGCAGCAGCTTTTGCACCACGTCATTATGCAATTGCGGCCAGTACCAGCCGGAGCGCAGGCGCCAGCCGTCAATCATGTCGCCGACCAGATAGATCACGTCGGCGTCGTAGTGGCGCAGATAGTCCAGCAGCATGGCGGCCTGGCAGCCGCGCGTACCCAGATGGGCGTCTGAAATGAACATGGCCCGCACCCGGATAACGGCGTCATCGGGCCCTGCTGTCTGGTCCATGGTCAATGCTCTGCCTCCTGTCGCCCCCGGGCGCTTTCCGCATCCGCCAGATCGAAGATGGGCGTCGCGGATGGGATCAATCGCCCTCTGGCCTGTGCAGGGAGACGGGCGGGCCGTCCCGATGAGAGCGCTGGGGCGCCCCGCGCCGGCGGATGCGGCTCCAGAGTGCGCTCCGGCGTCTGGCAAGCCGCAAGCGGCGCCCTGCCGTCATCTGTGACAGGGGCTGTTGTCACTCTGATGACAGAACGGCCATTGACCGGCGGCCGGCCCGGGCGTCTGATCGCGACCAACGCACGGACGAGACCGGGAGAACGCCATGGATCTGGGCATTGCCGGCCGCAAGGCCATTGTTTGCGCCTCCAGCAAGGGGCTGGGGCGCGCCTGCGCCGAGGCGCTGGCGGCGGCGGGCTGCCAAATTGTCATCAACGGCCGCGACGCGGACACGCTGGCCGCAACGGCGGAGGCGATTCGCGGCGCAGGCGGCGCGGTGACGGCGATCGCGGCCGATGTGGCGACGGCGGAAGGCCAGCAGCGCCTGGTGGCCGCCTGCCCTGACGCCGACATTCTGGTCAACAACAACGCCGGGCCGCCGCCCGCCAACTATACGGCGCTGGACCGGGACAGGATCCTGCGCGGCGTCACCCAAAACATGGTGGCGCCCATCGAACTGGTGCAGGCGCTGGCGCCTGGCATGGCGGAGCGCGGCTTCGGGCGCATCGTCAACATTACCTCGGCATCGGTGCTGACGCCGATCGAGGGGCTGGACCTGTCGTCCGGCGCGCGCGCCGGCCTGACCGCCTTCCTGGCTGGCGTGGCCCGGCAACTGGCGCCGCACGGCGTAACGGTCAACCACATCCTGCCCGGCGCCTTCGCCACCGACCGGCTCACCGGCATCATGCGCGGCGCGGCCGAAGCCGCCGGGCGCGACGCCGACGTTGTGGCGCGCGAGCGGGCAACGGCCATTCCCGTCGGCCGCTTTGGCGATCCGGACGAGTTCGGCAAGCTGTGCGCCTTTTTGTGCAGCGCCCACGCCGGCTATATCACTGGCCAGAATTTTCTGATCGACGGCGGCGCCTTCCGGGCGGCGTTCTGAGGGCGTGAGCCGGGCGCGGTTATGGCCCCACCGGTTTTCTGGCAACATGGGAACCAGGGAGGGGGCCGGGACGCGTTCGGCGCCTGAGCCCCTTCCGCCCGTCCCTGCCCTGAGCCGGCGCCGCTCGCCGGGGCCTTGCGCCAGGGCCGCCCTGCTCCGCGAAAGGACACGCCATGAACAAGAACACCATCTGTCTCTGGTATGACAAAGACGCCGAGGCGGCGGCCCGGTTCTACGCCGCGACCTTTCCCGATAGCGCCGTCACCGCCGTGCATCGCGCGCCCGCTGATTTTCCATCCGGCAAGAAGGGCGACGTGCTGACCGTGGAATTCACGGTCGCCGGCATTCCCTGCATCGGCCTGAACGGCGGCCCGGCATTCAAACAGAGCGAAGCCTTCTCCTTCCAGATCGCCACTGACGATCAGGCGGAAACCGACCGCTACTGGAACGCCATTGTCGGCAATGGCGGGGAGGAAAGCGCCTGTGGCTGGTGTCGGGACAGATGGGGCGTGTCTTGGCAGATCACGCCGCGCGCGCTGACCGGGGCGCTGGCGGCGGGCGGCGATGAAGCCCGGCGCGCCTTCGAGGCAATGATGGGCATGACCAAAATCGATGTGGCGGCAATCGAGGCGGCGCGACGAGGTTGATGGCGATGCGATTGCGGTTTCGCCATTCTGCGGGCACAAGCGGAGCGCAGTTTCGCACACGGATTTCTTTTGCCGGGAGCAGGCCTTGACCGCCATCGCCGTCACCATTGCAGGATCGGATTCAGGCGGCGGCGCCGGAATCCAGGCGGATCTGAAGACGTTTTCAGCGCTCGGCGTCTATGGCGCGAGCGTCATCACGGCCCTCACCGCCCAGAACACCCTTGGCGTGCAGGGCGTGTGCGACACGCCGCCGGGCTTCGTCACCGCCCAGATCGACTCGGTATTCAGCGATCTCCCGGTCAATGCGGTGAAAATCGGCATGCTGTCGCACGCCGACACCATTCGCGCCGTGGCTGACGGCCTGCGCCGCCATGCGCCGCAGCACGGCATGCGGCCGGTGGTGCTTGATCCGGTGATGGTGGCGACCAGCGGCGACCGGTTGATCAATGAGGATGCGGTGGCAACGCTGCGGCAGGAGTTGCTGCCGCTCGCCACCCTGCTCACGCCCAACATGCCGGAGGCCGCCGCTTTGCTCGGCGAGGCTGTCGCGACCAGCGACGCGGAGCTGGAGCAGCAGGGCGCGCGCCTGCTGGCGCTTGGGTCACGGGCGGTGCTGGTGAAGGGCGGCCATGGGACCGGGCCGGAAAGCACCGACGTGCTGGTGAGCGCGCGCGGGGTCCAGCGCTTCCGCGCCCCGCGCATCCACACCCGCAATACCCACGGCACCGGCTGCACGCTGTCATCCGCCATCGCCGCCCTGATGGCGAAAGGCGCGAAGCTGGAAGAGGCCGTGGCGGGCGGCAAGGCCTATCTCACCGAGGCGCTGGCGGCTGCCGACCAGTTGCAGATCGGCGGCGGCCACGGGCCGGTGCACCATTTCGCCGGCATCTGGCGCTAAACAAACTGACGCCCGCGATGCGCGCGGATCAGCGCGGACAGGCGTGGATGCTCGCGGCGAGGGCCAGCATGGCGCGCCTCAGAGCTTGCCGCCGCCGAGGAGCAGCCCGCCGAAGACGATGATGATCGCCGCCGCGAGGCAGAGTATGGCGCGCAGCGGCGTGGCCCTGGCCGGTGTTTGCGCAACGGCATGGTCAGCGTATTCGCCGGCGGGTTTGACGCCAGTGACCATGGCCGTCACCAGCCGGTCGCGCCGGACGAACTGGTAGAACAGATTGACCAGGACATGGATGGCGACAAGCGCCAGCAGCAGGTTGGCGCCCGTGTGGTGCCAGCGCTGCAGCCTGGCCTTCCACGCCGGCGATTCCTCCATCATGTCGAAGTGACCGAACGGCCCGCCGAAAATGCCGTTGGAATCAGCCGTGAACAGGCCGGAGACGGCCTGACACGCCAGCGCCAGCAACAGCGCCGACACCATGAGGGCGCCAAGGGGATTGTGCCCCAGAAACTTCGGCGCGCGGCCGCCGGCCATTTGCCCGACATAACGCAGCGCGGCGCGCGGCGATGGCAGAAAATTGACGAAGCGCACGGTGGGGCTGCCGGCGAAGCCCCAGAGCAGCCGGAAAACCAGCAGAACCAGCACGCCATAGCCGCACCAGCGGTGCCAGCGCATGGTGGGATCCGCCGACGGGCTCATCGCCCACTGGGTGTAGTAGGCGCCGGTTACCAGAACCAGCTGCACCCAGTGATAGATCCGTGTCGGCCCATCCCATACGGCGACCTGGGAGGCCTGCGCCGGACGCGCCGCCTCCCCGCCGCCGGCAGGCCATGTCCCCCCCGTCATGAACGCCTCAGGTCGGCTTGCGGTAAATCTTGTGGCAGGCGCCGCAATTGCCCAGCACCTTGGGCATGGCGGCGCGGAAACTGTCCATATCCTTGATGGAGACGATGGCCGCGGCTGCATCCTTGCCCAGCGTGTCGAACCGCCCGGTGAAATCGGCCTTGTCTTCCCAGATCTTCGGCAGGGCTCCCGTGTCCCCTGTCTTCGAGCTTTCAGGGAACAGGCTGCCCAGCTTCGCCGAATTGGCGGCAACAACGGCAAGACCTTCCTTGACCTTGGCCAGATCAAGCGGCGCTTCGCCCTTCAGCATCTGCCCAGGCGCCTTCAGGGCGCCAGCCATCTGCTTGAACAGCGCCTTGCGAGCCGCGATGGGATCCTCCTGGGCGACAACCGCCGAGGCCCCGGCGCCAACCAGCATGGCGAGCGCAAGGCCGCAGAGCATGCGTTTGCCAGACAGGATATGTGTTCTCATCATCTGCTGTCGCCTCCCGTATCAACCGTGATCAAGCCCCGTGGCGCTCACCGGCGCGGCCGCAACCGCCAGACAGCTTGTAATCATTCCAATTCGATACTGGCGATCTGACGTCGTCAAGACAGACGCCGCCGCTTTTAACAGGCGGCGGCGTCAAATTTTCCGGAAACGCGAAGCGTCTCAGTGGGCTGGCGGCGGCGGCGCCGGACGGCGTCTGAACAGGCCAGACAACCCGTCCGACAGCTTGCGGATCACCACGTAAAACACTGGCGTGAGGAACAGGCCGAAGATGGTGACGCCGATCATGCCGAAGAACACCGCCGTGCCAAGCGCCTGACGCATCTCCGCGCCAGGGCCGCGCGCCACCACCAGCGGCGCGACGCCGAGGATGAAGGCGAAGGAGGTCATCAGGATGGGGCGCAGGCGCAGCCGCACGGCTTCCACCACCGCATCGACGATGCCCTTGCCCTCATCCTCAAGCTGGCGCGCGAACTCGACGATCAGGATGGCGTTCTTGGCGGCGAGGCCAATCAGCACCACAAGACCGATCTGGGTCAGGATGTTGTTGTCCATGCCGCGCAACACCACCCCGGTGAGCGCCGCCAGCACCGCCAGCGGCACGATCAGGATGATCGCCAGCGGCAGGGACCAGCTCTCGTACTGCGCCGCCAGCACCAGGAAGACGAACAGCACCGACAGGGCGAAGATGTACACTGCCGTGTTGCCCGCCAGCTTTTCCTGGTAGGCCAGATCCGTCCACTCATAACCAAGGTCCGACGGCAACGCCCGCGCCGCCACCTTCTCCATGGCGTTGAGGCCTGTGCCCGAGGCAATGTTGGGCGGGGTTTCGCCCTGCACCGGGATCGAGGTGTACATATTGTAGCGCTGCACCAGGTCCGGACCAGCCACGTCGCGGATATTCACCAGGGTGCCAAGCGGCACCTGGGCGCCGTCCGCCGTGCGCACGTTCAGACGCAGGATGCGCTCCCGTTCGGCGCGGAACTGCGAGTCGGCCTGGGCGCGCACCTGATAGACGCGCTCAAACGCGTTGAAGTCGTTGACGTAGGCGCCGCCCAGGTTCACCTGCAGGGTCGAGAACACATTCGACAGGGGAACATTGAGCATCCGCGCCCTGGTGCGGTCGATATCCAGATAGATCTGCGGCGTATTGATGCCGAACGTGGTGTAGACGCGGGTGAGGTTGGGGTCCTTGTTGGCTTCCGCGATCAGGCCGCGCGTCGCCGTCAGCAGGGATTCCAGACCGGCGCCGGAGCGGTCCTGCACCATCATCTTGAAACCGCCCGAGGTGCCAAGGCCACGCACGGGCGGCGGTGGCACGGCGATGGTGAACGCTTCCTGGATGGCGCCAAGCCGCTTGATCACCTCGGCGGCGATCTCGAAGTCCTTCATCCCCGGCCCGGTGCGCTCATCGAACGGCTTGAGCGGCGCGAACATGATGCCCTGGCTTGACGAGGGGGTGAAGGTGGAGCCGGAAATGCCAACGATGCCAATGGCGTCAGCAACGCCAGGCGTACCCTTGACGATATCCGAGGCGCGCCGCATCACCTCGTCGGTGCGGGTGAGCGTGGAGCCGTCCGGCAATTGCACGATGGCGATCAGATAGCCCTGGTCCTGACGCGGAATGAAGCCGGTCGGCACCTTGTTACCCAGATAGCCCGCGCCGAACAGCAGGCCGCAATAGACCACAAGCGCGCCGATCAGCGGGATCTTGTGGGCGACGATGCCGCGCACCGTGCGGGCGTAGCCCGCCGACGTGCTGTCGAACCCCCGGTTGAAGCCATTGGCGAAACCACGACCGACCCGGGCAACGATGTTGCGCGGCGGCGCATGGGCGGCTTCATGTCCCTTCAGGAACAGGGCGCACAATGCGGGCGAAAGCGTCAGCGAGTTGAAGGCGGAGATGACCGTCGCCACGGCGATGGTCAACGCAAACTGGCGGTAGAACTGGCCAGTGATGCCGGAGATGAACGCCGTCGGCACGAACACGGCCGACAACACGAGGGCGATGGCGATCAGCGCGCCGCCCACCTCGTCCATGGTGCGGTGCGCCGCCTCGCTGGGCGAATAGCCGTCAGCGATGTTGCGCTCCACGTTCTCCACCACCACGATGGCGTCGTCGACAACAATGCCGATGGCGAGCACCAGGCCAAACAGCGTGAGGTTGTTGAGCGAAAAGCCAAAGGCCGCCATCGCGGCGAATGTGCCGATCAGCGACACCGGGATGGCGATGACCGGAATGATCGCCGTGCGCCAGGATTGCAGGAACACCAGCACGACGATGACGACGAGGATGATCGCCTCGAACAGGGTCTTGTAGACCTCATGCACCGACTCGGAAATGAAGATGGTCGGATTGTAGGCGATGCGATAATCGAGCCCCACCGGGAACGACTTCTTCAGCTCGTCCATCTTGGCCTGCACGGCGGCGGAGGCCTGCAGCGCATTGGTGCCAGGGCGCTGGTAGACGCCAATGCCGATGGCCGGCTTGCCATTCAGGTACGAGTTGCTGGTGTAATCGCGGCCGGCAAGCTCAATGCGCGACACGTCTTTCAGGAACACCAGACGTCCGCCAACGCCTGACTTGATGATGATGTCCTCGAACTGCTTCACGTCCTGGAAGCGGCCCTGGGCCTGCACTGTCAGCTGGAACGCCGAGCCTTCCGGCACTGGCGGCCCGCCAAGGGCGCCGCCAGCGATCTGCACGTTCTGCTCCTGCAGGGCCGACATCACGTCAGTGGTGGTGAGGCCATAGAACGTCAGCCGGTCAGGATTCAGCCAGACGCGCAGCGAATACTCGCGCACGCCGAACAGGGTGATATCGCCAACGCCCTCAAGACGCAGCAACTGGTCGCGCACCCGGATCAGCGAATAATTGGAGATGTACAGGTCGTCGAAGCTGGCGTCCGGCGAGAACATGTGCACGACCATCATCAGGTCGGGCGAGCTCTTGCGCGTGGTGACGCCAAGATTGCGCACCTCCACCGGCAGGCGGGGCAGCGCCACGGCGACGCGGTTCTGCACCAGCACGTTGGCGGTGTCGAGGTCAGTGCCAAGCTTGAAGGTGATCGTCAGCTGCATCGAGCCGTCGCTCGATGAGTTCGAGGTCATGTAAAGCATGTCCTCGACGCCATTGACCTCCTGCTCGAGCGGCGTGGCAACGGTCGCCGCGACGGTCTGCGCGTTGGCGCCCGGGTAGGACGCGCGCACGACGATGGTTGGCGGCGCGATCTCCGGATACTGGGCCACCGGCAGCGCCAGATAGGAAATGTAGCCGACCAGGACCACGACGATCGACAGCACCGATGCGAAGATGGGCCTGTCGACAAAGAAGTGAGCGAACTTCATGATCTGGTCACTTCTTTTCGGGCGTCTTGCCGGCGGGCGCCTTGTCGTCGCCCCCCTTGCCATCGCTGCCCTGGCCCGCTGCCGGCGGTTTTGCGCCAGCCCTGGTCTCATCCGGTTTTGCTGAGGGCGCAGCGGCGGCGGCGCCGGCTGGCGCGGCCTTCGGCGGCAACTCCACCACCTTGGCGGCGAGCTTCAGCCCGGGCCGCACGCGGACCATGCCGTTGATGACGATGGTCTCGTCGCCCTTCAGACCTGAGCGGACCAGCCGGTAGCCGTCGATGCGCGGGCCGGGCCGGACCACCTGGGCGCGCGCGGCGCCCCCCTCATCCACCACCCAGACGAAACGGCGGTTCTGGTCGGTCATGATCGCGACGTCGGGGACCAGAACGCCCTGGTAGGGCGCGGAGCCTGGCACGCGGATCCGCCCAAACATGCCGGCCTTCAGCAGGCCGCCCGGATTGGGCAGCACGGCGCGGGCGCGCAGGGTGCCGGTGCCGGGATCGAGCCTGTTGCTCAAAAAGTCGAGCTTGCCGCGCAGCGACGGCTCGTCCTCGTCGGACAGCGCGACCAGGACCTCCGTGCCGGGCTTTTCGCCGCCGGCCTGGAGCAGGCGCGTATAGGCGAGCAGCGAACGCTCATCAATGTCGAAGTAGAAGTAGATCGGATCGACGGAGACGATGTTGGTGAGCAGGGTGGTGTTGGCGACGACGAGGTTGCCCTCGGTCAGTTCCCTGCGCCCGATGCGGCCGCTGATCGGCGAGCGGATTTCGGTGAAGCTGAGATTAAGCCGGGCGGCCTCCAGATTGGCCTCGGCGGCTGCTACGTCGGCCTGGGCCACTTGCGCAGTCTGGCGGCGCGTTTCAAGAATCTGCTCGGAAATATTGCCCGTTCTGCTGAGATTTCTGGCGCGATCCAGGTCGCCAACCGCGAAGTCAACCCGGGCTTTCGCCGATTTGACGGCGGCCAGGGCCTGATCGACGACCGCCTGATAGGGGCGCCGGTCAATGACAAACAGCAGGTCCCCCTGCTTGACCATACCGCCCTCGCGGAAGAGCACCGATTCCAGCACGCCGGAGACGCGCGCCCGCACCTCGACGGCTTCCACCGCCTCAAACCGGCCGGTGAAATCATCGTGCTCGACCACCTGCCTCACGACGGGCCTGGCGGCGGTGACCTGGGGCGGCGGCGGCGCGGCGGCCTTGCCGCCTGAATTGTCACTGCATCCCGCCAGGGTGAGCGCAGCGCCAAACACGGTCAAAAGGCTGAGAAGCGGGAGACGCTTGCTGTTCATGATCAACGACCGGAATAATACGGGAAGCGACGCGATGGGACCCGGCCTGCCAGGCCAGCGCTCCGCCCTCTGTGTCTGGTTTGTTTGCTGACGCGCGACGACCCTCGCCGCGTCTGGCGCCATGGCGCCGGCAATGGTCAGTCTTTCACGACCGGCTCGCCAGCCCCGATCCAGTCGAGGATGCCGCCCGCATAATGCTCGCGCCACGGCAGGCCGGCCGCGGCGGCGTGCGCGATCGCCGTCTGCGAGCGCTTGCCGGAACGGCAGGAAAACACCAGCCGCCTGCCCTGCGGATCAGGCAGATCGTCGGCGACAAAGGTCGAAAGCGGAAACAGCACGGCGCCGGCAATATGCCCGGCCTCAAACTCATCTGGCTCACGCACGTCGACCAGCAGGATGCTGCCATCGGCCAGACCGCGTTTGACCGTCTCGCGGTCAAGATGAACGACTTCAGGCGTAGTGGCCGACATGACTGAACTCCCCTGCCGCGACAGAACGCGGCGCAACTGGAAATGCGAAACCCGGCCTTGTGGCCGGTTGATGCTTCGCGATATTTTTATGGGCCGACGCGTGGAGGCGACAAATGCGGGCGATATTTCACGTTAAAAAACGTGAATAGCCCCCTGCGTCAGGCGAGGGCCAACTCTGCTATGAGCGGGGGCGGCGCTCAAGCACGAAAACCACGCATTTTACGAAACTGAAGTATGCAGCCCATGCGCCACGCGCAGACGCCGCCGAGCGGGGCGTGCGCGCGATGGCCTTTTTTCAGGCGTATGTCTGAACGCCCGGCCTGTTCGCGCGATCCGCCGCGCAACGGCTGGCCAACCGCGCCATGGGTCGGCGGCGACCGGCGCGACGCTTTGCGGGGGAGCCGGCGTGCGCCGCCGGGGCGCGCTCCGGCCATGAAAGTCTGTGCTTCCGGTAACCGGGCGCTCCTGAAACCGGCCAATTCTGAAACCCGGACGGAGTTGAACGCCCCGTCCGGCCAGATGCGGTCAGGACAGCGGCGGAATGCGCAGCACCCAGCCTGGCTGAATAAGGTCCGGGTTTTTCACCGGCGGCGTGTTGGCCTTGACGATCTCCGGATATTTGTCGCCATGGCCCTTGCCGTAGAACTGCTCGGCGATCTTCCAGAGGGTGTCGCCCTTCTGCACCGTATAGGTCTGGGAATCGCCGGAAGGGGCCGCCACGGCCAGCTTGTTGTCGACCGAGGCCACGCCCTGGCTGTTGCCAACCGTCAGCACGATCTTCTCGGCGTTTTCCGTGGTTGGGGCGTTGCCGGTGATCGTCACCTTGTCGCCGTCAACGGCAAATTCAACGCCGTCGGCGCTGAGGCCCGCGTCTGTCACGTGTTTCTTAAGCACCTCGGGCGTCAGTCCGCCCTCGGCGGCCTGGGCTTCGCCCGAACCGAAGATCTTCGCGCCGGCTTCCTTGATAAAGCTGAACAAACCCATCTGGTGCTCCTGTCGCTGGGATCAGTTGTTGCTGGCCAGGGCCTTTTCCGAACAGAATGGATCGGAAAAGGCCCTGGCATCCTTTGTTTTGAGCGAATACTGGCCGAACAGACGATTCCGTCTGACCCGAAAGCGCTCAGGAGCGTGAACCGCTCCGCCTGAAAATACATCGACACGACAACGTCCGCCGACGGGCCCAGGTTCCACCGGACCTGCGAGCCGCTACCGGGAGTTGAAAACAATAACCGATCTGGCGCAAGCCGGCCATGCACACATTCAAGAGAGGGTAAATTCAGGCCCGACAGGGAAATCCCGGACCAGAGCGAGTAAACTTGGCAAAACGAAACTGGATTTGGGGTTTTTAACCTGTTGGCCAGCGTATTTTTGCGTTGCCCAACGTCATTCGTCCCTGCGCAATATGCTTCCCGCCGCCGGCCAGGCCTGCGCTTCAACGCAAAAAGGACGCCCGCGGGCGCCCTTTCCGGTTTCCTGCAGATTGCAGGGGCCCTGGTCATGAACGAATTCTGGTCGACCGGACGTTTCCGTCTGATCGGAAAGCGCTCTGATCCCCACCTTACAGGGCGGCGGAATCTTCAGACGTCTGGCCGTCGCCGGCGATGCGCGGCTCGATCGCCGCCAGCACCATGTCGGCGAGGCGTTCAGCGCCGCCGTCGCCGGGGCGCAGGGTGATTTCGGCGGCCAGCGGCGCCTCATAGTCCTGGCCGATGCCGGTGAAATCGGAGATGCCGCCGGCCTTCGCCCGGGCGTACAGGCCCTTGGGGTCACGCTCGGCGCACACGTCCACCGGCGTATCGACGAAGACCTCCACGAAAGCCCCGTCGCCGACGGCCTCGCGCAGCCGGTCGCGGTCGGCGCGGAATGGCGAAACGAAGGCGCACAGCACCACCAGGCCCGCCTCCATCATCAACCGCGCCACCTCCCCGGCCCGGCGGATGTTCTCGGCGCGGCTGGCCGCGTCGAAGCCGAGGTCGGAATTCAGGCCGATGCGCAGGCTGTCGCCATCCAGCAGCATGGTGTGGCGGCCGGCGGCGACCAGACGGCGCTCGACCAGATTGGCGATCGTCGATTTGCCCGAGCCCGGCAGGCCGGTGAACCACACCACCAGCGGCCGCTGGTTTTTCTGGGCAGAACGCACGGCGCGGTCCACGTCGAACCCATGCAGATGGACGTTGGGGCCGCCCAGCGGCTCGGTGACCATGCCTGCGGCGACCGTGCCATTGGTGAAGCGGTCGATGAGAATGAAGGCGCCGGTGACGCGGTTTTCCCCGTAAGGGTCGATGGCGACCTGTGCGGAGGTCTGCACCTCCACCAGGCCAATGCCGTTCAGC
Organism: Camelimonas sp. ID_303_24; assembly: GCF_053543495.1. NCBI lineage: Bacteria > Pseudomonadati > Pseudomonadota > Alphaproteobacteria > Hyphomicrobiales > Chelatococcaceae > Camelimonas > Camelimonas sp. ID_303_24. The sequence goes on along the minus strand of NZ_JBLLJM010000001.1, from coordinate 99,507 downwards.
GGCAGGGCCCCGGCGGCGGCATCCTCGTAACGGTCGACGTCAAGGGCGCTGGCCAGGCGGGTGACCGTGGCCGGAACGGTGCGGGCGCCGGTCTTTAGCAGGAAGCTGCGGCCGGGTTTCAGCGCGTCTTCCGCCATCCACACCAGGCGGGCCATGAAGCGGGTGGAAAGCGCCGGCCGCGCCTTCGGCGGCGCCAGCATCTCGCCGCGCGGCGCGTCGATCTCGTCAGCCAGCACGATGGTCACGGCGTCGCCGGCGGCGGCTTCCGGCAGGTCGCCATCGAAGGTGACGATGCGCGCCACCCGGCTGCCATGGCCGGACGAAGCGACAATCACCTCATCGCCCACGCCGATGCGGCCGCTGGCGATCGTGCCCGACAGCCCGCGGAAGTCCAGATTGGGCCGATTGACCCATTGCACCGGCATGCGGAACGGCGCGGCGGTGCGGTCGGCGTCGACCTCAACGGTTTCGAGGTGCTCAACGAGGGTCGGACCAGAATACCAGGGCATGGCCGGGCTTGGCGCGGCGACATTGTCGCCAAAGCGGGCCGACAGCGGAATCGCCGTGACGTCGACGAAGCCGAGCGGCGCCGCGAAGGCCTGGAAATCGGCGACGATGCTGTCGAAAATGCCCTGGTCGAAACCGACCAGGTCGATTTTGTTCACCGCCAGCGTCACGTGCCGGATGCCGAGCAGCGAGGCGATCACCGCGTGGCGGCGGGTCTGGGTCAGCAGGCCCTTGCGGGCGTCGACCAGCAGGATGGCCAGGTCCGAATTGGAGGCGCCGGTGGCCATGTTGCGGGTGTACTGCTCGTGGCCGGGGGTGTCGGCGACGATGAACGAGCGGCGCGGCGTGGCGAAGAAGCGGTAAGCCACGTCGATGGTGATGCCCTGCTCGCGCTCGGCTTCCAGGCCATCGACCAGCAGCGCCAGATCGAGGTCCTCGCCCGTGGTGCCGTGCCGGCGCGAATCCTTTTGCAGCGCCGAGAGCTGATCCTCCAGGATCGACTTGGTCTCGTGCAGAAGGCGGCCGATCAGCGTGGACTTGCCATCATCGACGGAGCCGCAGGTGAGAAACCGCAGCAGGCCCCGGTCGGCCGGGCGATTTTGCGGGAACGGCGCCAGGCTGGCCAGATTGTCGCCCGGATTGTTGGGAGCGTTCATCAGAAATAGCCCTCGCGCTTCTTGCGCTCCATGGAGGCCTGGTCGTCATGGTCAATGACGCGGCCCTGGCGCTCGGAGGCGCGCGAGGCCATCAGTTCGGCGATGATGTCCTGCAGCGACGTGGCGGCGGACTCCACCGCGCCGGTGAGCGGGTAGCAGCCGAGGGTGCGGAAGCGGACCAGCCGCATCTGCGGCGTCTCGCCGGGGAGCAGCGGCATGCGCTCGTCGTCGACCATGATCAGGGCGCCGTCGCGCTCCACCACCGGCCTCTCCTTGGCGAAGTACAACGGCACCACCGGAATGTCCTCGGCCAGGATGTATTGCCAGACGTCCAGCTCGGTCCAGTTGGAGAGTGGGAACACGCGCATGGACTCGCCTTTGGCGATGCGGGTGTTGAACAGGCTCCACAGCTCCGGCCGCTGGTTGCGCGGCTCCCAGGCGTGGGCGCCGGTGCGGTGCGAGAAAATCCGCTCCTTGGCGCGGCTCTTCTCCTCATCGCGGCGGGCGCCGCCGAAGGCCGCGTCGAATTTCCACTTCTCCAGCGCCTGCTTCAGCCCCTCGGTCTTCATCACCTGGGTGTGCAGGGCCGAGCCGGAGGTGAACGGATCGATCCCCCGCGCCGCCCCTTCCGGGTTGACGTGGGTGAGCAGCTCCAGGCCATAGCGCGCGGCGATGGCGTCGCGGAACGTGATCATCTCACGGAACTTCCAGCGCGTGTCCACGTGCAGCAGCGGGAACGGCAGCGGCCCGGGGAAGAACGCCTTCCGCGCCAGGTGCAGCATCACCGCTGAATCCTTGCCGATGGAATACAGCATCACCGGATTGGCGAACTCGGCCGCGACCTCACGGATGATGTAGATCGATTCCGCCTCCAGGCGGGCCAGATGCGGCGACAGGGCAGGACGCGGAGCGGCGCCGGAGGGCGCGATGCCTTCGAGTGCGGGCGCGACGCCTTGCGCGGCCCCGGATGACACAGCTTGCAACTGAGCGGACATGAGCGAATTCCCGCGGCGGCCCGACAACCGGCCGTCGCCCTTTTCCAACATGCGACGCCGCCACAGGCGGCGTCCTCGATCCTGATGCGCAGCAGTCTGCGCGGGCGCGCCGTTTTTCAGGCGCCAGTCTTCGTTACGCGCCGGGCTCCAGCCGCAGCCATGGACGGGCGCCCGGCGGCTGGATTTCCACGTCATCGCGACCCGCCGGCTGGTAGTGCACCGGCACGTCATGGATGCGGCCCTCGACCAAAGCGTTCAGCACCCGGTCGTCGCGGATAGCGAACTCATCGAAGCCGCAGCGCTTCATCAGCGGAATCTGGTCCCACAGCACGTCGCCTTCGGCGCGCAGATCGCCGGTATAGCCGTGCCGCTCGCGCAGCAGGCGGGCCAGAGAATAGGCGCGCCCGTCGGTGTAAGCGGGGAAATCCAGGGCGATCAGGGCGAAACGGTTCAGGTCGGCTTCCAGCCCATCAAGCGTGTCGCCGGCGCGCAGGCTGAGGCCGAGCGGCGCGTTGCGACCGCGCAGATCGCTGGCGTCGGCGAGAAAGCGGGCCTTCGACACCACCACCGGACCATCGGTCGGCAGCGCCATATCGTCGGCCGGACGGGCCCAGATGTCGGCGATCACCGCACCATTCTTCACGAGACCGCTCATGCCTTGTTCCTTGTTATCGTTCCCGCCGGGCTCACGTGAATGCCGCACTCGGTCTTGTCCTGGCCGCGCCAGCGGCCGGCGCGGGGGTCCTCCCCTTCCGCCACCGGCGAGGTGCAGGGGGCGCAGCCGATGGAGGGGTAGCCCTTGGCGACCAGCGGATGGGCCGGCAGCGCATGGGCGCGCATGTATTGGGCAATGTCGGCCATCGACCAGGAGGCCAGCGGATTGACCTTGATGTGGGTCGCCGTGGCCTCGAAGGCCGGAATGTCGTGGCGGCTGCTGGCCTGGTAGCGCTTGCGGCCGCTGATCCAGGCGCTGAACGGCTTCAGCGCCGCGTCCAGCGGCTCCACCTTGCGGAAACCGCAGCAGGCGTCGGTATCGCGGGCGAACAGCGCGCCGATCGGATCGAGCCGCTGTTCGGTCGTCGCGTCGGGGCCGACGCTGCGCACGTCGGTGAGGCCGAGCATGGCGACGAGGCGGTCGCGATAGGCCAGGGTCTCGGGGAACAGCCGGCCCGTGTCGACGAATATCACTGGAACCGCCGGATCAATCTGCGCCGCCAGATGCAGCAGCGCCGCCGATTCAGCGCCGAAGCTGGAGACCAGCGCCGCCGCCCCGGCGACGCGCTCGCGCAGGGCGAGGCGCAGCAACTCCTCCGCCGTCGCGCCGGCATAACGGGCGTCGAGCGCCGCCGCCGCGCTGGTCAATTCCCCGGCGCGGGCGACTGCGTTGGCGGACGTGGCGGCTGGGGTCGCCGCCACGGCGGGATCAGGCAGCCTCGGCATAGAGCGCCTCGCGGAACGGGGCCTCGCCCACCCGCCGGAATGCTTCTAGGAAGCTTTCGGACGGGCTGACGCGCAAGGCGATATAGGTGTCGACGATCTTCTCGATGGCGTCGACAATCTCGTCAGACGAGAAGCCCTTGCCAACGATGCCGCCGATGGAGCAGTTCTCGTCGCCGGAGCCGCCCAGGGTGATCTGGTAGAATTCCTCGCCCTTGCGGTCGACGCCCAGAATGCCAATGTGGCCGACGTGGTGGTGGCCGCAGGCGTTGATGCAGCCAGAGATCTTCAGCTTGAGATCGCCAATGTCGCGCTGGCGCTTCAGGTCGGCGAAACGCTCGGTGATGCGCTGGGCCACCGGGATCGACCGGGCGTTGGCCAGCGAGCAGTAATCGAGGCCCGGGCAGGAGATGATGTCGGTGATCAGGCCGGCGTGCGGCGAGGCCAGCCCCGCCTGCTGCAGGATGGCGAACACCTGCGGCAGGTCGTCCTTGCGCAGGTGCGGCAGCACCAGGTTCTGCTCGTGGCTGACGCGCACCTCGTCGTGGCCGTAACGCTCGGCGATGTCGGCCACCACGCGCATCTGGTCGGCGGAGATGTCGCCGGGCACCTCGCCCACCGCTTTCAGGGCGATGGTGGCGATGGCGTGGCCGGGCTGGCGATGCGGCGCGACGTTGCGCTCCACCCAGTCGGCGTAGGCGCGATCGCCAGCCAGGGCCTGTTCGTGCGCCTGCGACCGCTCCGGCAGCGCGGCGAAATCCGGCGCTGCGAAATAGGCGGCGATGCGGTCAAGCTCGGCCTTCGGCAGCGTCAGGCGGCTGCCGCGGATCTGTTCGTACTCCTCCTCCACCTGGCGGCGGATTTCATCGACGCCCGCCTCGTGGATCAGGATCTTGATGCGCGCCTTGTACTTGTTATCGCGGCGGCCAAACATGTTGTAGACGCGCAGGATCGCCTCGCAATAGCTCAGCAGCTCCGCCTCGGGCAGGAAGTCGCGCACCTTCTTGCCGATGAACGGGCTGCGGCCGAGCCCGCCGCCGACATAGACGGTGAAGCCGGTTTCGCCAGCTTCGTTGCGGACGATCTGCAGGCCGATGTCATGCACCTGGATGGCGGCGCGGTCATGCGCCGAGCCGCTCACCGCCAGCTTGAACTTGCGCGGCAGGTAGGTGAACTCGGGGTGGAGCGACGACCACTGGCGCAGGATTTCGGCGTAGGGGCGCGGATCGGCGATCTCGTCGACGGCGGCGCCGGCGAAATGATCGGCCGAGACGTTGCGAATGCAATTGCCCGAGGTCTGGATGGCGTGCATCTCGACCTCGGCGAGGTCTGAGAGAATTTGCGGCACGTCCTTCAGTTCGATCCAGTGGAACTGCAGATTCTGGCGCGTGGTGAAGTGCCCGAAGCCGCGGTCATACTTCATGGCGATGTCGGCCAGCTTGCGCAGGCGCGCGGCGTTGAGCCCGCCATAGGGAATGGCGATGCGCAGCATGTAAGCGTGCAACTGAAGATAGACGCCGTTCATCAGCCGCAATGGCTTGAACTGGTCTTCGGTCAGTTCGCCGGACAGGCGGCGCAGCACCTGATCGCGAAACTGGTCGACGCGGCCCGTCACGAAGCGGCGGTCGAATTCGTCATAACGGTACATGGCTTCGTGTCCTGAATGGCTGGCCCCGCTCCCGCCTGAATGCAGGCTTTCAGAGCGCTCCCAGTCCCAAAGTTCCGGTTTCTGGCGTCTGCATCATGCGGAGCGACAGCCGCTCCGCCGGAAGACGCGTCAACAGGCCGCCTTCAACAGGCCGTCCCCAGCGGGCGCCGGCGGCAGCGTGCGGTTCTCGGTGATGGTCGGGCCGCGCAGGGCGCGGATGCGCTCGCGCAACAGCAGCGGGCGCGGCCCCTCCGCGAGGCGCTCGACATCCACCAGATAGGCCTCGACAACCATATCGGCCGCCACGTCCTGCGCGGCGGCTGCCAGCAGGATCTCGCCAGCCTCAGCGGTTTCGGCGATCGCCGCATCCGCAATATCCAGGGACCAGTCGCCCTGCGCCGTCCGGAACACCACCGAGCCGCTCCTGAGCGCATTGGCGGTGACCACCTGCAACGCGTGCCCCTTGGCCGCCCTCTTCATGTCTTCAATCCCCTGACGCTCCGGCGCCTGTCTACACTGGACAGGTTTCAATCTGGACCCGCCAATACCCCATGACAAGGGGGATAGCAAAATATTTTACGCTAGATGATGTAACAATACGTTATTTAACGTAATTATTTTGTATTATCCATCGCCGTCGGGAAAAACCTGCCCGCCGAGAACGGCCAGGGATACCTGTTCGCCGTGCCCGCAGGACAGCCCGGCCGGCGCGTCGGCCTCGACAATCACGTCCAGCCCCTGCAGCCGGACTTCGACGCGGCGGCCATTGGCGGTGCGGCGCACGCCGACGATGGTTCCGTGCAATTCGCCCGCCGCCTCGCCCTGCCCCGTCAGGCGCAGATCGTAAGGCCGCAGCCACAGCCAGCCCTCGCCATCGGCCATTGCCTGCCCAGGCGCCTCCAGCACGGTTTCGCCGAACACCGCCTTGCCGCCCTGCACCCGCACCGGCACGCGGGCCGCATCGCCAACAAACGACGCGACGAAGGCCGAGGCCGGCTGCTCGTGGATTTCGTCAGGCGCGCCGACCTGCTCAATGCGGCCGCGATTGAGAATGGCGACGCGGTCGGCCAGCTCCAGCGCTTCGTCCTGGTCGTGGGTAACAAAGACAGTGGTGTGGCCGGTCTGGGCGTGAATCTGCCGCAACCAGGCGCGCAGGTCCTTGCGCACCTTGGCGTCGAGGGCGCCGAAGGGCTCATCGAGCAGCAGCACGCGCGGATCGACGGCGAGCGCCCGCGCCAGGGCAACGCGCTGCTTCTGGCCGCCGGAAAGCTGGGCCGGATGGCGGCCGCCATAGCCTTCAAGTTGCATCAGGGCCAGCAGTTCCTCGACCCGGGCGCTGATGGCGGCGCGCGACGGACGCTCCGACCGCCGTCGAACGCGCAGACCGTAGGCGATATTGTCCGCCACCGTCATGTGCCGGAACAAAGCGTAGTGCTGGAAGACGAAGCCGACGTGGCGCTGCTGCACCGACAGGCGGGTGGCGTCGGTCTCGCCGAAGAAAACACTGCCGCGCTCGGCGGTCTCCAGGCCGGCGATAATGCGCAGCAGCGTGGTCTTGCCCGAACCCGAGGGGCCAAGCAGCGCCATCAGCTCGCCCGAGCGCACGTGCAGGCTGACGCCGCGCAGGGCGCGCGCGCCGCCGAACTCCTTGGCGAGGTCGGTCACGCGGATGTCCACTGGCCTGCTCCGTTCGTGGCCGGCCGCAGGACCGGCGTTAGCGGCGCCCGTGGGCGATGGCCTCGCCGTAGCGCCACTCGAGGAAGGTCTTTCCAATGAGGGTGACGAGGGCGAGGATCGCAAGAAGCGAGGCGACAGCGAAGGCTGCGACAAAGTTGTACTCATTGTAAAGGATCTCGACGTGCAGGGGCATGGTGTTGGTGAGACCGCGGATATGACCGGAGACCACCGACACGGCGCCGAATTCGCCCATGGCGCGCGCGTTGCAGAGCAGCACGCCGTACAGGAGGGCCCAGCGGATGTTGGGCAAGGTAACGGTGAGGAAGGCGCGCAGGCCGCTGGCCCCGAGGGTCAGCGCCGCCTCCTCATCGGCGGCTCCCTGATCCTGCATCAGCGGGATCAGTTCGCGCGCCACAAAGGGAAAGGTGACGAACACCGTCGCCAGCACGATGCCGGGCAACGCGAAGACGATCTGGATATTCCACGCTTCCAGCCACGGCCCCAGCAGCCCCTGGCCGCCGAACAGCAGCACGTAAACCAGGCCCGCCACCACCGGAGACACCGAGAACGGCAGGTCGACCAGCGTGATCAGGAAGCTCTTGCCGGGAAAATCGAACTTGGCGATCGCCCAGGAGGCGGCGACGCCAAACACCAGATTGAGCGGCACGGCGATGGCCGCCACCAGCAGGGTGAGCTGGATGGCGGAGATGGCGTCCGGATCAACCAGGGCCCGCCAGTAGGCGCCAAAGCCCTTCGCCAGCGCCTCGTGAAAGATCAGCCCGAGCGGCAGCAACAGGAACAGGGCGAGGAAGATGGCGGCGAAGGCAATGATGGCGGCGCGCGCCCATGGCGCTTCCGTCAGCACGCTGTCAGACACATAAACGCGGTCTCGCTGCAGGTCGGGGTCAGACATTGCCCATCCTCCGCCGGCTCCAGGCCTGGATGAGATTGATGACGAGCAGCACCAGGAACGCCATGACCAGCATGATGACCGCGATGACGGTGGCGCCGGTGTAGTCGAACTCCGACAGCTTGATGACGATCAGCAGCGGCGCGATTTCCGAAACGCCCGGCAGGTTGCCGGCGATGAAAATGACCGAGCCGTATTCGCCAAGCGCGCGCGCGAAAGCCAGGGCAAGGCCGGTGAGCGCCGCCGGAAGCAGCGGCGGGGCCAGGATCTGGAACACGGTCTGCCACCGGTTGGCGCCAAGGGTCGCCGCCGCTTCCTCCAGCTCGCTGTCAATCTCGGCGATCAGCGGCTGCACGGTGCGCACCGCATAGGGCAGACCGATGAACACCATGGCGATGAAGATGCCGACAGGATTGTAGACCACCTGCCAGCCCAGCCTGGCCAGCGGCGCGCCCAACAGGCCATCCGGCGCGTACAGCGCCGCAAGGGCGATGCCAGCCACCGCCGTCGGCAGCGCGAACGGCAGGTCGACCATGGCGTCCACCACGCGCCGTCCCGGAAAATGATAGCGCGTCAGCGCCCAGGCGATGATGAGGCCGGCCAGCGTCGCGGCGATGGAGGCGACGGCCGAGACGCCGAAACTGATGAACAGGGCGTGCTGGACGCGCGGATCAGACAGGGTGACGACAAAGCCTTCCACGCCGGAGCTGGACGCGCGCAGCAACAGCGCCGCCAGCGGCAACAGGACAATCAGGCCGAGCCAGGTCAGGGCGTAGCCAAGAGCCAGGCCGAAGCCTGGCAATACGCCGGTCTTGCGGAAAAATGGACGACGCGGCGGCGGCGCCGCTGCTGTTACGCTCATGGCCCAGTTCCCCCGGCGGTTTCTGGAATTGATATTTTACTGGCAAACCCGCCGCCGCCGCGCATCAAAAGCGCGCGGCCTGCATGGAAATGCATCACAACGACAGGAGCTCGCGAACAGGATTGCGCCGCGCCGGCCAGCATCCGGCCAGCCGGAGCCGCGTGGCGCGCAAGTTATTTGCGCGCCGTCAGCTGGTCGAACACGCCGCCATTGTCGAAATATGTCTTCTGGATCACATCCCAGTTGCCCAAAAGATCCTCGATGCGGAACAGCCTGATCTCGGTGGGGCGCTCTTCCGGCTTCAGGGCCGAAACGTCCGACGGGCGATAGTGATGCTTCGCGATGATGCGCTGGGCTTCGGGCGTGTAGAGGAACTTCAGGAACGCCTCGGCTTCCTTGCGCGTGCCCTTGCGATCGACGTTGCCCTCAACGAGGGCCACCGGCGGCTCGGCGAGAATAGAGGTCTTCGGCGTGATGATGTCGAACTTGTCCTTGCCGAACTCGCCAGTGATGAGGTGAGCCTCGTTTTCCCAGGCCGGCAGCACGTCGCCGAAATTGCGCTGGGCGAAGGTGATGGTGGAGCCGCGCGCGCCGGTGTCGAGTGATTTCACGTTCTTGTACAACGCGCCGACGAACTCGCGGATTTTGGCATCGTCCTTGCCGAACTTCTCCGCAGCAAACCCCCAGGCGCCAAGAAAATTCCAGCGGCCGCCAGCGGAGGTCTTGGGGTTGGGCGTGATGACGCCGACATCCTCGCGCACCAGATCGTTCCAGTCATGGATGTTCTTCGGGTTTCCCTTGCGGACGACGAAGACCACGGTGGAGGTATAGGGCAGCGCATTGTTGGGCAGCTTCGTCCGCCAGTCCGCCGGAATCTTGCCGGAGAGCCTGGCGATGGCGTCGATGTCCGACGGAATGCCAAGGGTGACAACATCCGCCGGAGCGCCGTCGATCACCGTACGGGCCTGGGCGCCGGAGCCGCCATGGGAGGTCCGCACCTGCACCGCGCCGCCACCCTTCTTCTCCCAATCCGCCGTGAAGGCGGCGCTCAGATCCCGGTAAAGCTCGCGCGTCGGATCATAGGACACATTGAGAATGGCCTGGGCGGCGAGCGCCTGCCTGGGGAAGCTGCTGACAAAACCCGCAGCGGCGGACAACCCCAGCACGGCGACGCCGGCCAGCGCGGCCAGACGGAGACCGCGGCGCGCCGCCCTGGCCTGCGCCCGTTCAGACGCCGTCCCTGCTTTCGCCGGGGCCGGGCGGGCCAGACCCCTGAGCTTCAACCCAAAAAAATCATCGCCCCGAATGGCCATGTCAGCCTCCTGAAATTTCCACGTATAATCGCGAGCTTTTTCAGAATTGCAACATAGAAAATGTGAATAATTATAATTCACTTGTTGTGTATGTATATTAAACCAACTCCCACGCGCTCCGGCAGTTCGCCGTTGAATCGGAGGCGCGCGGCGCCTAAAGTCGCCTGCATCTGCATCGGCAATCCTCCCGCCTGGGCCAGCTTCCGGCAAAATGCACTTTTCAGGTCAGGCGGCGTCATTTTCAGGAAACGCGTTATGAAGCGCTTTGACAGCGTCTTGCACGCAATCGGCGACACGCCGCTCATCCGGCTGCGTCGCGCATCGGAGCTCACGGGCTGCGACATCTACGGCAAGGCAGAGTTCATGAATCCGGGGCAGTCCGTCAAGGACCGCGCGGCGCTTTATATCATCCGCGACGCCGAGGCCCGGGGCCTGCTGAAGCCCGGCGGCGTCATCGTTGAAGGCACCGCCGGCAACACCGGCATTGGCCTCGCCATGGTCGGCAACGCCCTTGGATACCGCAGCGTCATTGTGATTCCCGAGACCCAGGCGCAGGAGAAAAAGGACGCCCTCACCCTGCTTGGCGCCGAGCTGGTGCAGGTGCCGGCCGTTCCTTATTCAAACCCTAACAATTACGTGAAACTCTCCGGCCGCCTTGCCGAACAGCTGGCCGCCAGCGAACCCAACGGCGCGGTCTGGGCCAACCAGTTCGACAATGTCGCCAACCGCGTCGCCCATATCGAAGGCACCGGCCCGGAGATCTGGGAGCAGACCGGCGGCAAGATCGATGGCTTCACCTGCGCCGTCGGCAGCGGCGGCACGCTGGCCGGCATCGCCATCGCCCTGAAGGAGCGCAACCCCAATGTGCGCATCGCGCTGGCCGACCCGCTCGGCGCGGCGTTGTACGAATATTACGTCCACGGCGAACTGAAGGCGTCCGGCTCCTCCATCACCGAGGGCATCGGCCAGGGCCGCATCACCGCCAATCTGGAAGACGCGCCGATCGACACCGCCTACCAGATCCCGGACGAAGAGGCGCTGCCGATCATTTTCGATCTGCTGGAGCACGAGGGTCTGTGCCTGGGCGGCTCGTCGGGAATCAATATCGCCGGCGCCATTCGCCTGGCGAAGGAAATGGGACCGGGCCACACCATCGTGACCATCCTCGCTGACTATGGAACGCGCTACCAGTCCAAGCTGTTCAACCCGGTTTTCCTGCGGGAAAAGGGCCTGCCGACGCCGCCATGGCTGGAGCGCCCCGCCTCGGTGACGCCGCCGCTGGTCTGAGCCGCCGCCGGAACATTCTGGCCAGACCCACGTTTTTCCCCTGAGGGTGTTCGGGCGTCCCGCCCGAAAACGATGGCTGTCGCGTCACGGCGCGGCGGCGGCAACCGAAGAGGAGAACGTCATGAGTTCCTGGCTGGGAAACAGCAAGCAGAAAGACGTGGCCGACGAACTGGAAGCCATCCGCTCCGAGATCGCCTCAATTGCTCACCGGGTATCCGGCGTCGCCGGCGCAACCGGAGACAGATTGCGCGGCAATGTCGCCCAGTTGCGCGCCAGCCTGCCGGATGGCGACGCTGTTTCCAAAGCGGCGGGTACGGCCATGGACCAGGGCCGCTACTGGATCGGTCAGGCGGGCGGCGGCGTGCGGGAAGCGCGCGCCGTGGTGCAGCAGAACCCCACGACCTCAATCGCCATCGCGGCGGGCGTCGGCTTCCTTGTCGGCCTGATGGTTGGCGCCAACCGGGACAGGGAAGGCTGAGCCGGATCGCCAGATGATGCCAGCGCACAGGCTGCCAGACTGAGGCCGCCAGACTGAGGCGACAAACAGGCGGATACGCAAAACCCCGGGGGGCGCCCCGGGGTTTTGGCTTTCCAGATACAATCCGGGCCGTCAGGCCGCCGGGCGCTGGCCGGCGCGGCGGTCGAAAAACAGCGCCTGCGAAATCGCCGCCCGCACCGTATCGATGTGGAATGGCTTGGTGATGAGAAAAGCCGGCTCTGGACGCTCGCCAGTCAGCAGCCGCTCGGGATAGGCGGTGATGAACACCACCGGCACGGCGAAGCTGGCGATCATCTCGTTGACCGCGTCGAGACCGGAGCTGCCATCGGCCAGCTGGATATCCGCCAGCACAAGGCCTGGCCGGTGTCTGAGCGCCTGCTCGACCGCTTCCCGGTGAGTGCGCGCCACGCCGACGACCCGGTGCCCCATGTCCTCCACCAGGCCTTCCAGGTCCATGGCGATGATCGGCTCATCCTCGATCACCAGCACGTCCGTGGCCACCTGGGCGGCGATCTCCCGGCCGGCCTCTGTCACCAGACCAGCCGCCTCATCCACCGTGACGCCAAGTATTTCAGCGACTTCATCCAGCGCGAAGCCTTCAACGGTCCGCAGCAGAAAGGCCTGGCGCGGGCGCGGCGTCAGCGCCGTGACGCGCTGCTCGGCAACGGTCGCGTTGGCCAGTTCACCCGCGGCTTCCAGATTGGGGCCAATGGACGACCAGATTTTCAGGAACACATGATACAGCGCCGGACGCAGCCGGGCGCTGGCGGGAAGCACCGAGGGATCAGCCACAATCGCTTCGAGAGCCGCCACAACATAAGCATCGCCCGCCGTCTGGGAGCCAGTCAGGGCGCGGGCAAAGCGCCTCAGATACGGCAGGTGGGGCGCAATCTCTTGCGAAAGTGACATCGAGGGCTCCGATGGATGAGGCGCCGCCGGACAGCGCAATGGCGGTTAACGACAGTGGTTGGCTACATGATAACCAGCACCAGCAACATTAGTTCCACACTTTCTCGGGAACCAGAACACCCATTGCGCGTTCAGATTCAGATAGACGTCAGTCTGGATGGCGAGCATTGCAGCAGATCCAGCCGGCGAAAGGCAAGGCGCAACGAACCAATGGGGAGCGACAATTCAATGTGGCCGCGACAGCGCATGCCCCGGCAAGCGGCGGCTCAAGAATTCGGCGGGTATATTTTTCATATACGTGATCCGAAAATTGGCCATTTGCGGTATTGAGAGCTCACGCCATCGGGGAGAATCTTATCAGGTCGATCACCATATCGCGGATATTGAAAATTTGATGATTGCCCCTGATCATCCCCTCACCTGCCCGCGTCAGCGATCGTTCCGGGACGCTCTCCACTCTCACGCCGCTGCATTTTGTTTGTAGAAAGCCGCCAACATGAATCAGCACAAGCCAGCGACTGTCGTAGACGGACTCGCCGCACGCCAGGAAGCCGGGCGAAACGAAAGCGCTCCGGCGCCGGCTGGCGATGACGTGGTGCAACAGGCGATCGGCTCGCAATTGCGCGCCGTCTACGATGAAGTGGTGCGCATGCCGGTGCCTGACCGGTTCCTCTCCCTGCTCTCCAGTCTTGATGGCCCCCAGACCGCCCCGGCCGCAGGCAAGGAACAGGAATCGTGACAGATCCGGACCGTTTCAAGGACGCGCTGCTCGCCGAGCTGCAGAGCCTGCGCGCCTTCGCAATCTCCATTACCGGCAACGTCGAACGCGCCGACGATCTGGTGCAGGACACCGTGGTCAAGGCGTGGACCAACATGAACAGCTATACGGAAGGCACCAATATCCGGGCCTGGCTGTTCACCATCTTGCGCAACACATTCTACTCAGACTTCAGGAAGCGGTCGCGCGAGGTGGAGGACGACGGCGCCCACGCCAGCCGTCTCGCCGTCCATGCGCCGCAGCACGGCCACATGGATCTGGAGGATTTCCGCCGCGCACTCGCCCGATTGCCGGACGACCAGCGCGAGGCGCTGATTCTGGTTGGCGCGTCGGGGTTTTCTTATGAGGAGGCGGCTGAGATCTGCGGTTGCGCCCTCGGAACCATAAAAAGCCGCATCAATCGCGCGCGGGCGCGCCTTGGCGAAATGCTCTCGGTTACATCTGGAGCGGACTACGGACCTGACGCGGATTCGTTTGCCGCTCTGGCCGGAGCTGACGCGGGAGTGAGATCCGATTAGGCGCGTTCCGGACCGGCGGAAGCGTCCGGCCGGCCAGGCTGCGCGCGCACAGGAAAAACGGGAGCCCATGCCGATCCATACCGATCGCCAACGATTTTGACATGGCGCGCACGGCGCGCGCTGCGGCCTCCTTCCTCCTGCCCGGGGGCATTTTGCCTGCCACCCGGGGCGCCGCCCTTCAAAGGGAAGCGTTTTCCCCAAAACATGCTGACGCGGCCTGCCTGCGTCGGACCCACACCCCACAAGGTCAGGAAAACTTCACCATACCGGAGCGGAGTCCCTTCCCAGCGTTTGAACTGGCGTTTTTTCCTGACAGGGTGGCGCCCACCTGACTGGTGGCGACGCGCCGGAGACAGCTTCAGGGAGAATGGAACCACATCTCCGGAAGCGGCCACGGGGCGGTTTCCTGGAAGGATTTCGATCATGGGACCCTGGAGCCCGGTGGCAATCAATTGCTTTCCAGCGAAGCAGCGAGCGCTTCGCCGGGGAATGTTCTGACGGAGACAGGATGCTGCGGGCAGCCAGCATACGTTCCCGATTGTTGACCCTGTTCGGGTTGGCGGTGCTTCCGGCTATCGTGCTTGCCGCTGGCCTGACGTGGCATGTCTATCGCAGCGTCAGTGCGACCGTGGGGGCGTATCAGCGCCAGACCGCGATCAACATCGCCAGCCAGATCCGCAGCGCCCTCAACGGAACCGACATTGTCGCCAGCACCTTGCTCGCCTCCGCCGGGCAGGATGGGGATGAAAGATTCTGCGCCGCGCTCCCGAGTTTCCGTGAGGTCAACAGGCGCATTCTCGCCTACGGCTTCTTCCGCGACGGCCGGCTGGTGTGCGCCGCCGGGGACGCCGCGGCGCTGGCCGGCTTTAACCCGGCGGCAATGGCGAGCGTCGCCAGCAAGGGCCCGCAGCCGGCGCCGGGCGGGAACAACCGTCTGGAAACGATCATCGCCAGCAAGACGGCGCCATTCCATCTCGGCGTGGTGTCGACGCTGGGCGGCGCTGAAACGATGCTTTCCGTCCTCTCCCAGGAGCTCCTGCGCGATCTGCTCGAGCGGACGCCGCAGGGCCGCTCCAGCCCGTTCGCCGTAGTCGACCAGAGGTTTCATATCTTCGCCCACAACGGCGACCAGGAAGACACCGGCTGGCTGCCCGTCAGTGACAAGGTGCTTCTCATCTCGCGAAATGAGCTGGTCGCCGGCCGGGGGCGGAACGGCAACGACTACACCTACACATCTGCCCCCATCGAACCTGGCGTGGCCAAGATTTTCTCCGCAAAGGAGAAACCGGCCTTCGGCCAGGCCGAACAGCAGCTCGTGACCGGTCTTGCCGTGCCCCTGAGCATTTTCGCCATTGTCATGGCCGTGGCCTGGCTGGCCATCGACAGGCTGTTCCTGCAATGGATGCGCCGTCTGGGCAGCGCGGCGCAGCGCCTGTCATACGGCGATCTCAACGTGCGCGCTGAGCTGCCATCCAGCGCGCCGCTGGAGCTTCAGCAATACGCCACTGCGTTTGACCAGATGACAGAGGCGCTTGGCGCCAGAACCCGTGAACTGGCGACGGTGGCCAACCAGCGCAGCGCGCTGCTCATGGAACTGCATCATCGGGTCAAGAACAATTTCCAGGTCATCGCCAGCTTCCTCAATCTGACCAAGCGCCAGAAAAGCGGCGAAACCTATGAAGCGCTGGCCCTGGCCGAGTGCCGGGTGCACGCCATGGCGTCGGCCTACAAGCTCGCGCTGGCCCACGGCGACATCAGGCTCGCCCCCCTGAGGCCGCTGGTGCATGAGGTGTTGATGTACGTCCAGCAGGCGGCCGGGTCGCCTGCTGGCGTCGAGACGAGCTTCGCGCCCGACGCCGAGCACGACGAGCAATATCTGGAACTGGACCGGGCGATCCCGCTGGCCCTGCTGCTTGTGGAGGCGATCTGGCCCCTGCTCGCCGGCGGTTCGCCTGGCGTCAGCCAGGCGCGCCTGCTGTGCGTGCCGGAAGGCCGCAGCGTCCGCCTGGTGATCTTCGCCCTGCGGGACAGCATCGTCACGCCTTCGCGGCAGGGGCTGTCGATGTCACGCCGCCTGCAGCAGGCCTTCATCACCCAGATTGATGCGCGCGAACTGGATGGCGCCGCCCTCGCCGCCATCCGGGGCGATGGCCAGCCTTCCGGTCGCATCACCCTGGCCATCAGCGTGCCCGTGCATGTGCAGGATCACGGGCCGGGAAGTCTGACTTGAGAAATCTGACGGATTTCTGGCCAGCGTTCTTCTGACCCCTGTATTTCTCGCCCTGCTGACTTTTCCGTCAGGCCGGCACAGATGACCAAACGGGCTGGCTCGCCGGCTGTTGCGCCGGCGTAGCCATCCGGCCAGCCCGGAGGCCGATCCGGAGCCCAGCCCCACCTCGGTTCAGCGCCTTTGCCCGATGGATCCTGCCCCGCGGCTTCTGCCCGATAGCCCGGGCAAGTCCATCCGCAGACATCCCGTTCAGAGGCCCGGATTTCGGCCACGCACAATGCCCACAACAGCGGAAATGGCAAAGAGCACCAGCGCTACGAGGAAAATCAGCTTGGCGATGCCGACGGCTGCGCCAGCGATTCCACCGAAACCAAGTACAGCTGCAACGAGAGCAATGATTAAAAAAGTAATGGCCCAGCCAAACATGAATCTATCCTCATAATGGCGCCACGCAATGCCGCGTGACTGGCGTTTTGTATGAAATCAACGCCCCATCTGCCGCAAGGTTCCGAAATGACCACACAGAACAAGGCCGGCGCGAAATGATCGCGCCGGCCTTGTCAGTGAGCCGGGAAATGTGTGGGGTCAGTGCACTCTGGAAAAAAGTCCACGTCACTTCATCGAACGCAGGCGCGCGAACGTGCGCGAATCTGTCAAACCCGGAATGCTTCAGCTCCAAAATGCCCCGGTCTCATGGCGCCAGGCGCAAGCGGCGCACGGGCCAACCCGCGCCGCTCTCCCCCACTGTCGCGCCGGCCGGACGCAAGACCGCGCCGGCGCGCTGAAAAAGCGCCTACTCCGCCGCCTGGGCCAGTGGCGGCGGGTTGGCGAAGGCGGAGCGCAGCATGGCCTCGTTGGTTTTCGCCGCCTTCAGGTTGCGTTCCTTGATATGGCCGAAGCCGCGGATCTGCTCCGGAATGGCCGCCAGGTCCACGGCGATGCGATGGTTGGCCGGCGACAGATCGCGCAGCACCTCGCGCAGCATCGTCTCATAGTCGGTGATGAGCTGACGCTCGGTGCGGCGTTCATGGCTGTAGCCGAAGATATCGAGCGCGCCGCCCCGCACCCCCTTCATGCGCGCCAGCACGCGCAGCACAGGCAGGATCCACGGGCCGAACTCGCGCTTTTTCAGCTCGCCGGTTTCCGGATCGCGCGGAGCAATCAGCGGCGGAGCCAGATGGAAACGCAGCCGGTAGTCGCCGTCGAACTGCTTGCCGAGCTTCTCCTGGAACGTCCCGTCCACGTACAGGCGCGCCACCTCATACTCGTCCTTGTAGGACATCAGCCTGAACAGGTTGCGCGCCACGGCCTCCGTCAGGGTCTGTCGCCCGGGAACGCGGGCCTGTTCGGCGACGCGCGCCTCTTCCACCAAGGCGCGATAGCGGGCCGCCCAGGCGGCGTTCTGGTATGCGGTGAGGAACTGGACGCGCCGGTCGATCACCTCGTCGAGGCCAGGCGCCTCGGGCGCCGGCGCCGTCAGCAGCGGCCGGGCGATGCGCTCCACCGCCTGCGGATCGTGCGCCGCCAGGCGCCCCCAGGCGAAGGCGCGCAGGTTCATGTCGACGGCGGCGCCATTCAGCTCCACCGCCTTTTCGATCGACTCCAGCGACAGGGGCAACAGACCTCGCTGGAAGGCGTAGCCCAGCATGAACAGATTGGTGGCGATGGCGTCGCCCATCAGGGCGGTGGCCAGATCGCTGGCCTTGACCAGGTCAATGCCCTTCTCGCCAATGGCCTGGCGCAGCGCCCGCTTCATCTGGGCATGCTCGAAGTCCACATCCGGATTGATGACGAAGCCGGCGGTGGGCTGGAGATAGTCGTTGATCACGGCGCGCGTGACGCCGGTCTCCATGCGCGACAGGGCGGTGGGGCTGGCCGCCACCACCATGTCGCAGCCCAACACCAGATCGGCGCCGCCAGGGGCGATGCGCACCGCCGCCAGGTCTTCCGGCTTCGGCGCCAGACGCACGTGGCTCATCACCGCGCCGTTCTTCTGCGACAGGCCGGTGAAATCCAGCACCGTGCAGCCCTTGCCCTCCAGATGCGCCGCCATGCCGAGCAGCGCGCCAACGGTGATGACGCCGGTGCCGCCAATGCCGGTGATGAGGATGCCGTAAGGTTCGCCCAGCGGCTTCTGCTGTGGCGGCGGCAGGGCCGTGAACGGATCATCGGCCGCGCTGGCTTTCGCGCCGGTTTTCGTCAGCTTGCGCAACCCGCCGCCGTGCACGGTGACGAAGCTGGGGCAGAAGCCGTTGACGCAGGAATAATCCTTGTTGCAGTTGGACTGGTCGATCTGCCGCTTGCGGCCGAATTCGGTTTCCAGCGGCTTCACCGAGACGCAGTTGGATTTGACCGAGCAGTCGCCGCAGCCCTCGCAAACCAGGTCATTGATAAACACGCGCTTTTGCGGGTCCGGCATCAGGCCGCGTTTGCGGCGGCGGCGCTTCTCGGCGGCGCAGGTCTGGTCGTAGATCAGCACCGTCACGCCTTCCGTCTCGCGCAACTCGCGCTGCACGTGGTCGAGCTGGTCGCGATGGAAGGTTTTCGTCCCGGCCGGGAAGTAGCCGTTGGGCGGATATTTGTCCGGCTCATCCGACACCACGACCAGACGCGCGATCCGCTCCGACGCCACCTGGGCGGCGATCTCGCCGACCGAATAACCGCCCTCCGCATGCTGGCCGCCGGTCATGGCGACCGCGTCGTTGTAGAGGATCTTGTAGGTGATGTTGACGCCGGCGGCGACCGCGGCGCGGATGGCGAGAATGCCGGAGTGGGTGTAGGTGCCGTCGCCGAGGTTCTGGAAGATGTGCGGCTCGCTGGTGAACGGCGCCTGGCCGATCCAGTTGGTTCCCTCCGCACCCATGTGGGTGATGGTGGCGGTGCGCCGGGCCGGAATGTAGGAAGCCATGCCGTGGCAGCCAATGCCGGCCATGGCGCGCGAACCTTCCGGCACATTGGTTGAGGTGTTGTGCGGACAACCTGAGCAGAAGAACGGCGTGCGGGCAATTTTGGTGGCCGGGGTCGCGCCCATCTGCTCGAAAGAGGCCAGACGGGCCAGGCGCTGGTCGAGCGCCGGGTCCTTGTGCCCCATGCGGCGCAGGCGCGAGACGATGGCGCGGGCCACCAGGGTCGGATTGAACTCCCCCTCGCTCGGCAGCAGCATGGCGCCGCTCTCGTCGCGCTTGCCAACCACCATCGGGCGATGCGCGGCGTCCATGTTGTACAGGTAGCGGATCAGCTGGTCTTCGATGAAGCCGCGCTTCTCCTCGATCACCAGCACGTCCTGCAGTCCCTCGGCGAAGCGCAGCGCCCCTTCCCGCTCCAGCGGCCAGGTCAGGCCCACCTTGTAGATGCGGATGCCGAGGGCGCGGGCCTGATCGTCGGAGATGCCGAGATCGGCCAGGGCCTGGCGGGCGTCGAGATGGGCCTTGCCGGTGGTCATCAGGCCAAGCCGCCCCGGCACGCCGGCGTCGCGGCTGTCGAGAACGATCTCATCGAACGGATTGGCGCGGGCAAAGGCAGCCACGGCCTCCATGCGCGGGCCGTGCAGGCGCGCCTCGGCCTCCAGCGGCGGGTCGGGCCAGCGAATGTTCAGGCCGCCGGGCGGCATCTCGAAATCGGCGGGCGTGATGATGCGGATGCGATCGGGATCAACCCAGACCGAAGCCGAGCTTTCCACCGCCTCGGAGATCGCCTTGAAGCCGACCCAGCAGCCGCTGTAGCGCGAGAGCGCATAGCCGCGCAGGCCAAAATCCAGATATTCCTGCACATTGGCCGGATTGAGGATCGGCATCATCGCCGCCATGTAGACCTGCTCGCTCTGGTGGGCGAGCGTCGACGACTGGCAGCCATGGTCGTCGCCGGCAATGGCGAGCACGCCGCCATATTGCGATGTGCCGGCGGAATTGGCGTGCTTCAGCGCGTCCATCGAACGGTCGACGCCCGGGCCCTTGCCGTACCAGATGCCAAACACGCCATCGAATTTGGCGCCAGGAAACAGGCCGACCTGCTGGCTGCCCCAGACCGCCGTGGCGGCGAGGTCCTCATTCAGGCCGGACTGGAAGGTGATGTTCTCGGCCTGAAGGAGCTTCTTCGCCTGCCAGAGGGCGTTGTCGTAGACGCCCAGCGGCGAGCCCCGATAGCCGGAGATGAAGCCGGCGGTGTTCAGACCGTTGGCGAGGTCGCGCTGGCGCTGCATCATGGGCAGGCGCACCAGCGCCTGGATCCCGGACAGATAAATTCGTCCCGAGGGCAGCAGATACTTGTCGTTGAGCGTGACTTTTTCCAGCGAAGCGCCGCTGGCGGCGACAGATGACGTAACGACGGATGCGTCCGTGGCCATAGGCTTCCACCCTGTTTTGGGGCGGCCTGCGCACCGGAATCCTCCTGACCAGACTGTCGCGATTTATCCGGCCCCGGGGAAAGCTCCTGCTCTGGCCGCCATTCGTGGGCGAATCCTAGAAACCCTCCAAATTACTGTCAATGTCGCCATGGGGGGAATAACCGGCCCCACCATGCGGCCAGCGCAATCCGGGTGGGTCAGGCGGCGGCCACGCCGGACGCATCGCGTACATTCAGGTCCTGCACGCCGAGGCCATCAATGCCCAGGGTCATGCGGTCGCCGGCCTTCAGGAACAGCGGCGGCTTGCGGCCCATGCCGACGCCGGGCGGCGTGCCGGTGGCGATGACGTCGCCGGGGCGCAGATCCATGAACTGCGAGATGTAGGAGACGACGAACGGCGTGCGGAAAATCATGTTCCCGGTATTGCCGGTCTGCATGCGTTCGCCATTGAGATCCAGCCACATGGCGCGGTCATTGGCGTCGCCCAGTTCGTCGCGCGTGACCAGCCAGGGGCCAAGCGGGCCGAAGGTCGGCGCGCCCTTGCCCTTCATCCAGGTGCCGCCGCGCTCGTTCTGCCAGGCGCGCTCGGAGATGTCGTTACACAGGCAATAGCCGGCGACGTGGTCGAGGGCTTCCGCCTCGCTGACGCGGGAGCACGGCGAGCCGATCACCACGGCCAGCTCCACCTCCCAGTCGGTTTTGATGGAGCCTGGCGGAATCAACACGTCGTCATGGGGGCCGATAATGCAGGACGGCGCCTTGCTGAACAGGATTGGCTCCGCCGGCGGCGTCAGGCCAGCCTCGGCGGCGTGATCGGCGTAGTTGAGGCCGACGGCGATGAAGTGCCCGACAGCGCCAACGCAGGGGCCGAGGCGAACGCCAGCGGGCGCCCGCGGCAAGGCGTCGGCATCGAGGGCGCGCAGGCGGTCGAGGGTCGCCGGGTCGAGGGCGGGGCCGGCGATATCGGCGATGACGCCGGACAGGTCGCGAATCGCGCCGTCGCTATCCAGCAGACCCGGCCTTTCGGCGCCAGGCTCTCCAAACCGTACAAGTTTCATGGCGTTTCCCGTTCCCGTTTGCCCGCGCGTCATCAAAAGCGCGGCCGGAGCCTGGCAGGGCGCAGGACTGGGAGCAAGGTATTGGAGCCAGGGATCGAGGCAAAGTATCGAGGCATAGTATTGAGGCCAGCGGTCGGGTGTGTTCCCGCGGGGAGCTTATCCGCCGAAGGCGGCAAAGGCCGCCCTGATCTGTCCGGCGTCCGCGCCGGCGGCGAGCAGCAGTTGCAGCAGCAGTCGCGCCTTCAAACCGGAAAGCATGCCGGCGCCGATGGCGCCGCGCTGCAGCAGGTCAATCTCCGAGCCCGGATAGCCATAGGTCTGGCTGAACGCCGGCCCGGCGCTGACCCGCGATGCGAGTATCACCGGCGCGCGGGCGGCGACCCGGGAAACCACGTCAGCCACGGAATCGGGCACATGGCCAGCGCCCGCCCCTTCGATCACCACGCCGGCGAAGCCAAGCTCCGGCGCCGCCGCCAGCAGCCGGCCGTCGTCACCAAGGCCGATGCGCAACAGCGCCACGCCGGGCGTCGCGCCCTCCGTCGCCAGCCCGGCCAGCACATCCTCCGGCCTGCGGCCCAGCAGCGCCGCCAGCGTCGGCGACGGCCCCGGGCGCAGGACGACGCGCGCCCTGCCCTCGGCGACGAGGCCGACCGGCCCGAAGCCAGGGGAAACGAAGGCCGAGGTCAGCGCCGTGTGTCCCTTCTGGACCAGCAAAGCGGCGTGGATTTCATCATTCAGCACCACCAACGGGCCAAGCCCCTGGGCCGCCGGCGCGGCGGCGACGGTGACAGCGGCCAGCAGATTGGCCGGACCATCCGCCCCCGCCATGGCGGGCGAGCGCATGGCGCCGGTCACCACCACGGGCTTGCCGGCCGGCAGCAGCAGGCTGAGCACGAAGGCGGTTTCCTCGATGGTGTCGGTGCCCTGCACAATAACCACGCCATCGACATCGTCCGCCAGGCGGTCGCGCGCCAGCGCCGCCACGGCGGCGAGGTCCGCGATGGTCAGCGATGCCGACGGCTTGCGCGCCACCGCGAGCGGCATGACCTCGGCCACCGCGGCGAGACCGGGAACGGCTGCGGCCAGATCGGCCGCATCAAGCGTCGGCGCGACGCCGGCGCCGTCGGCGCGCGGGGTCATGGCGATGGTGCCGCCCGTGGCGGCCAGCAGGACGGTGGGCCGTTTCATGTGTTGCGCCTCATGACGATGGCGCGTCGCGGAATCACGACGCCCGACGGAAATGGCGCACATATCATCATTCCTGCCCCCGCCTGGCCCAGAAAACAGACAAACGCGCCGCAAGGAGCGCATTTTCGGCCTTCCCAGGCTCAAAACCGCCCGCCATGATGGCAGCACAATCTATCCAGCGGCGCGTTAGCGGTTTCGCATGGAGCCGCCGACGTCCCCGCTCTCGCGGGCCTGGCCAGCCCGCCTGACAAGGGAGGGAGACGCCATGACGGACGTCATTGAAGCCCCGGCCATCTTCGACGAAATGTACGGCTTTCTCCGCCTTGGCGCGGAAAATCCGGCGAACGTGCGCGACGCCTATGTCGCCCTCAACGCCTGGCTGGGCTCCGCGCCGCCGCAACTGCTGGAAACCCGGCGCAGCCAGGCCGAGATCTTTTTCCGCCGCCTCGGCATTACCTTCGCCGTTTATGGCGACGCCCAGGCCAGCGAGCGGCTGATCCCCTTCGACATCATTCCCCGCGTGTTGCAGAAGCAGGAGTGGGAACAGCTCGAACGCGGCCTGCGCCAGCGGGTGCGGGCAATCAACGCCTTCCTCTCCGATATCTATGGGCGGCGGGAGTGTCTGCGCGCCGGGGTGGTGCCAGAAGAACTGATCTGGCGCAATCCCGCCTATGCGCCGGAGATGGCCGGACGCGCCGTGCCGCACGACCTGCGCGTGCAGATCGCCGGCATCGACGTGGTGCGCGTCGACGCCGATTCATTTTATGTGCTGGAAGACAACGTGCGCACGCCCTCCGGCGTCTCCTACATGCTGGAAAACCGGGAGGCGATGATGCGCCTGTTCCCGGACCTGTTCTCGCGCAACGCCATCGCCCCGGTGGAGACCTATCCTGGCCTGCTGCTGGAGACGCTGCGCTCGGTGGCGCCGCCGGGCGCGCGCCATGACCCCACAGTCGCCCTGCTGACCCCCGGGCAGCACAATTCAGCCTTCTACGAGCACTCCTTCCTCGCCGACAAGCTGGGCATCGAGCTGGTGGAAGGCTCGGATCTGATCGTGCGCGACAGCGTGCTCTACATGCGCACCACCGAGGGACCGAAGCGGGTCGACGTGC
Source organism: Camelimonas sp. ID_303_24 (assembly GCF_053543495.1). NCBI lineage: Bacteria > Pseudomonadati > Pseudomonadota > Alphaproteobacteria > Hyphomicrobiales > Chelatococcaceae > Camelimonas > Camelimonas sp. ID_303_24. The sequence continues at coordinate 75,581 of NZ_JBLLJM010000001.1, read as the reverse complement.
TGTATCGCCGTCTCGACGACGACTTCATCGATCCGCTGGTGTTCCGCCCCGATTCCATTCTCGGCGTGCCGGGGCTGATGGACGCCTATCTTTCCGGCAATGTCACGCTGACCAATGCGGTGGGCACCGGCATCGCCGACGACAAGGCGATCTACAGCTACATGCCCGAGATCATCCGCTTCTTCACCGGAGAGGAGCCGCTGCTGAAGAATGTGCCGACCTGGCGATGCCGGGAGCCGGACGCCCTGGCCTACGTGCTCGACAATCTGGAAAGCCTGGTGGTGAAAGAGGTGAACGGCTCGGGCGGCTACGGCATGCTGGTGGGTCCGCACGCCAGCGCCAGCGAGATCGACGCCTTCCGGCGCAAGCTGGTCCATGCGCCAAAGGGCTTCATCGCCCAGCCGACGCTCGCCCTCTCCACCTGCCCGACCTATGTGGATTCCGGCGTGGCCCCGCGCCACGTCGATCTGCGGCCATTCGTGCTGTGCGGCTCCGACGAGATCCGCATCGTGCCGGGCGGGCTGACGCGGGTGGCCCTGCGGGAAGGCTCGCTGGTGGTCAACTCCAGCCAGGGCGGCGGCACCAAGGACACCTGGGTGCTGGAGCACTAACCCCCGTTCCCGCCACCACGCGTCCGTTTCTCTCCTGCCTGGAGCACGCCATGCTCTCCCGCACCGCCGACAGCCTGTACTGGTCCTCCCGCTACCTGGAGCGCGCCGACTTTCAGGCCCGCATTCTCGAAACCGGGTTGCGCCTCGCCAGTCTGCCCTCGATCAATGGCCCGCGCAATGAATGGGAAAGCGCCGTCGCCGCCTCCGGCGACATGGAGCTGTTTCACGCCCACTACGATGTCATCAGCGAGGAAACCGCCCGCGACTTCATTCTGTTCAACCGCGACAACCCCTCGTCGATCCGCAATTGCTTCGCCATCGCCCGCGCCAACGCCCGGGCGGTGCGCACCGCCATCACCAGCGAGATGTGGGAAGCGATCAACGAGACCTGGCTGGAGCTGAAAACCGCCAGCGACCGGGACATGGGCCGCGAGGAAACCCTGCGGTATCTGGAGTGGGTCAAGCGGGCGCCGCGCGCCGTTGAAGGCGCCATGCACCGCTCCATGCTGCGCAATGACGCCTTTTGGTTCAGCCGCATCGGCGCGGCGATCGAGCGGGCCGACAACACCGCGCGCATCCTCGACGTGAAGTATCACCTGCTGCTGCCGGCCAATGAACGGATCGGCGGCAGTCTCGACTACTTCCAGTGGACCGCCATCCTGCGCCAGGTGTCGGCGCTCACCGCCTATCACTGGGTCTACCGGGAGAGCGTGCGGCCGTGGCTGGTGGCGGACCTGCTGATCCTCAACCGGCAGATGCCGCGCTCCCTCGCCGCCTGCTACGCCGATCTGGCGCAGAACCTCGACCTGATCGCCGAGGCCTATGGCCAGCACGGCCCCGGCCAGCAGCAGGCCGGCAACACCCTCGCCCGCCTCGAAAGCCTGCGCATCGGCGACATCTTCCAGAGCGGCCTGCACGAGTTCATCACCGATTTCATCAACGACAACAACAGGCTCGGGAGCACGCTGGCCAACCAGTACCTGCTGTCCTGATCCTCAGTGGAGAGGCGCCCATGCGCATCCGCATCAGACACACCACCGCCTATGGCTACGAACTGCCGGCGCGCCGGGTGCATCAGGTGCTGCGGCTGACGCCGCGCTCGAACGACAGCCAGCACGTCATGTCCTGGCGGGTCATCGTCGAGCCGGAGGTCAGATTGCGGCACGACGAGGACATGCTGGGCAACCATCTGCTGCGCCTGTGCGTGGAGGGGCCGACCCAGACGGTCCGCATCAGCGTCGCAGGCGAGGTGCGCACCAGCGACACCCACGGCATCCTGCGCGGCGCGGCGGAGCGGTTTCCCCCCGGCCTGTTCCTGCGCGACACGCCGCTGACCGACGCCAGCGCCGAATTGCGCGCCTTCGCCCATGCGGTCGCCGGCCCTGGCCTCAAACCGCTCGATCTGCTGCATGAGCTGATGGCGGCCGTCCACGCCCGCATCGCCTTTGACACCGACGGCACCCACGCCGCCACCACCGCCAGCGAGGCCTTCGCCCTTGGCAGGGGCGTCTGCCAGGACCTGACGCATGTGTTCATCGCCGCCTGCCGGACCCTGGAAATTCCGGCCCGCTATGTCTCCGGCTATTTCGTCCGGAACGACGGCGTGATGGCGCAGGAGGCGGCGCACGCCTGGGCCGAGGCCCATGTCCACGGGATTGGCTGGATTGGCTTCGATCCGGCCAATTGCATCTGCCCGACCGACGCCCATGTGCGGGTGGCGGTGGGGCTGGATTACCACGGCGCCGCGCCGATCCGCGGCAGTCGCGCCGGCGGCGGCGCGGAAAGTCTTGACGTGGCGCTTCACGTCGCGCAGGCCTCGCGGCAGATCCAGTCCTGAGTCACCTTTTCCGGGGCAACCGCGCTCCGGAAGCGGGCTGGAGCAAAGTCTGTTCAGCCTGAACGGGTTTGCTCCGGTCTTGTGGCCCGGTGTGTTTTCTGAATGCGACGTGACGTCCACTGCGCTGGAAAACGCTGCTGGCGAGCCGGAGAGTTCCCCGATGACCTATTGCGTCGGACTGCTTGTCCAGAGCGGCTTCGTGATAATCGCCGACACGCGCACCAATGCCGGCATCGACAATGTGTCGACCTTCCGCAAGCTGCACCTGTTCGGGGCCAGAGGCGAGCGGGCCATCGCCATCGCCTGCGCCGGCAATCTGTCGATTTCCCAATCGGTGATCGCCATGGTGACCGAGGGCGTGGTCAACCCGGAAACCGGCGAAACTGAACGCATTGACGACATGCCGAGCGTGTTCCGGGCGGCGCAGCTGGTGGGCTTCGCCGTGCGGCAGATGCGCAAGCAACTGGGCGAGGCGCTGGAAGAAGCCGGTCTGCCCTTCGACGTCGCCTTTCTGCTTGGCGGCCAGATCGCCGGCCGCGAAATGCGCCTGTACATGGTCTACGCCGCCGGCAACTTCATTGAATGCGGCCGCGACAGTCCGTTTTTCCAGATCGGCGAGCACAAATACGGCAAACCGATTCTTGACCGCTCGGTGCAGTGGGACACGACGCTCAACGACGCCATCAAGCTCGGCCTGCTGTCGATGGATTCGACCTTGCGCTCCAACCTCGGCGTCGGTCTGCCGCTCGACATCGCCGTCATCCCGCGCGACGCGCTGGAGATTACCATCAGCCGCCGCATCGAGAACGGCGACCCGTATTTTCGCGACCTGAGCGAACGCTGGTCTTCGGCCCTGCGCGCCGCGCACATGGACATCCCGCCGCCGCCGTGGGGCATGGCGGGCTGAAGAGACCCGGGCCCTGACAGAAGACCGGACGACAGGGCGCCGGGGCTGTGAGCGGACGCCGCCATGGGCTGCTGGCGTCGCCGGCGGGGCATTTTTCCGGGGCGATGCGCCCTGTCCAGCCTTATGACGCCGCGCCGTCCGCTATACGCCGCTCACTATCCATTGGCCTGGCCGGACCTGTCCCGGCCATCCACGGAAGCGACGCGGCGGCAGGCGCGCGGGCCGGGTCAACCGCGCAAGGCGTGGATGCCCGGGACGGGCCCGGGCATGACTGCGCTGGGTGATGGGCGCCGTGAGGGCATGGCGGGCGGAGACGCCACGACCAGGCCGCCCTGAAGCGCTGCGGGCGCTTGCGCCCCCCTCGCGAAAGCCTCAGGCCAGTTCAGCGTAGCCGTTGTTGATCACCACCACGTCGCGCTCCTGCACGCGGGCGCGGAACGACACTGAACCGTTTTCGCCCCGCCAGATTTCGGTGACGATGGTTTCGCCCGGATACACCGGCGAGGTGAAGCGCACGTCCATGCGACGCAGGGAATCCGGATTGGAATTGCCCACCGCCTGGAGCAACGCCCGGCCGACCACGCCATAGGTGCACAGGCCGTGCAGGATCGGGGCCCTGAAACCGGCGCCCGTCGCCACCTTCGGATCGGCGTGCAACGGGTTGTAGTCGCCGGAGAGGCGATAGATCAGCGCCGCCTGCGGCAGCGTCGGCAGAGCCAGGGTGATGTCCGGGGCGCGATCGGGGATCTGGTGCGGCGTCGGCGTCGGGCCGGATTTGCCGCCGAAGCCGCCATCGCCGCGCAGGAAGCTGGAGCCGGTCACCCGGCACAGCAGTTCACCCGTGGCCTTGTCGATGATGTCGCGATCAGAATACAGGATCGCGCCCTTGCCCGGCCCCTTGTCGATGATGTCCGTGACGCGGGTGCGGCCAATCACCGTGCCCGAAGCCGGCAGCGGTTTGAACACCTGCAGCCCCTGCTCGCCGTGCAGCACCTTCGTCCAGTCAACGCCGGTGCCCGGGTCCTTGAGCCAGAAACCCGGATAGCCCAGCACCACCGCCATGGTGGGCAGCGCCCGCAAACCATCCTCATAAACAAAGCGGAGCTGGCTCTCGTCCAGCGGGTCGGAGCCGACGCCGAGGCCGAGGGCGTACAGGATCGTATCGCGCTCGGTATAGGTGTGCTCCAGATCCTTGAACGGCCAGTTCAGGAGGTGATCCGCGTCAATGGCCATCTGCGTTTCCTTGTCTCGTTTCTGGTTGGGGCAAGCCCGGAGGCTGTCGCAGGCAACTTGTCATAGGGCTCCGCGTCCCGCAATCTGCGAAAATGGTTTTTGCAGATTTGCGCAGGCGCGGTTAGAGCGTGCTGCAAGCGGGCGACCAGCCCACCCGATATCCCTGTTTTGCGGCGCCGCGCTCCGTTCCGCCTGGCCCGCCCCTGACGCCGGAGCGCTGTCATGTCCGACGCCAACCAGTCCCCCGCGCCCGCCGCCGCTGACGCCACGGAGGCAGATGAGGGAACCGCAGCCACAGGGGCGGCCGCCGGCCGCAAAGCGGCGGCCCGCTCCGCCACCCGCCGGCCGCGCGGCGCCGATGGCGCCGACAGCGGCCGGCTGTTTGTCACCGCCCTTGCCCGCGGCCTTGACGTGCTGTCGGCGTTTCGCGCCCCGGACGGGCCGCTGGGCAATCAGGAACTGGCGGAGCGCACTGGCCTGCCCAAGCCCACGGTATCGCGCATCACCCACACCCTGATGGAGATGGGCTATCTCAGCTACAATCCGCGCCTGGCCAATTACGAACTGGGCGGGCGGACGCTGAAGCTGGCTTTCACCGCGCTGGAGCGTCTCGATATCCGCCGCATCGCCCGGCCGCTGATGCAGGAACTGGCCAACAACGGCGACATGAACATCTCGCTGACCCTGCGCGAACGGCTGTCGGTGATCTGCATCGAAACCTGCGAGGGGTCGGCCCTGATCGGCCTGCGCCTGCCGGTGGGCGCGCGCATGCCCATCGCCACCACCTCCAGCGGCAAGGCCTGGCTGGCCGGAGCGACGCCGGAAGAGCGCGCCGCCGTACTGGATGAGTTGAAACGCCAGAAGCCCGCCGACTACCCGAAGTTGCGGGACGCGGTGGCGGCAGCCGTGGCGGAGGTCCGGGAGAAAGGCTTCTGCACCTCCATCGGCGAGTGGCAGCGCGACATCAACGGCGCCGGCACGCCCATCATCCTGCCCAACGGCCGGGGCGTCTATGCCCTGGGGCTCGGCGGCCCGGCCTACCTGCTGGGCGAGCAGGAGATCAACGACCGCTACGGCCCGATGCTGGCGCGCACCGCCCGGGCCATCGCTGACCAGCTCGGCGGCGTCATTCATCCGCCAGAGTAACCGCCGGGCAATTCCCGGCCAGTCGCCCTTCCTGCTGGCCTTCCCGTCCCCCCTCTTGCCAGAGCCGCGCGGTCGTTGCAGCTTCCCGCCACATTGCACGACATGCGCCAGCAACAGGGGGAGCGCCCATGACCATCTATCCGGACGACCCGGCCCGCTGGATTCTGCCCGAGGTCGCGGCGTTTCAGGCCAGGCAGCGGCCGGAGAAGACTTTCGCGCGCATGGTTGACGGCGACGCCATGAGCTTCGCCGAAGCCCATGCGGCCGGCGAACTGGTGGCGGGGTTCCTGCATCATCTGGGCGTTGATCCCGGCGACCGGGTCGCCGTGCTGGCCCGCAACAGCCTTGACCTGATCCGCGCCTGGTTGGGTCTCGGCCGGCTGGGCGCCGCCTTCGTGGTGCTGAACACCGAGCTGAAAGGCGCCTTTCTCGAACATCAGCTGGTGAATTGCGAAGCCGGCGTCGCCATCGTTGGCGCCGATTTGCTGCCGGTGCTGCTGGAAATCGCGCCACGCCTGCCGCGCCTGAAAACCGTGATCGTCGCCGATCCGGACAGCGCCGGAACGCCTGCCGATCTGGCCGGCGCCGGCTGGCGCGTCATTGATTTCGCCGGCTGGCGCGCGGCCGAACCCTGGCGGGGCCCGACGCCCGGCGCCCACGACATCGCCGCCGTGATGTACACCTCCGGCACCACCGGGCCGGCCAAGGGCGTGCTGATGCCGCACGCCCACTGCTTCCTCTACGGCTATGGCGCCGCCGACAATCTCGCGGTGACGGCGGACGACGTCTATTACATCGTGCTGCCGCTGTTTCACGCCAACGGCCTGCTGATGCAGCTTTACTGCTGCCTGATCACCGGCGCGACCGCCGTGGTGCGCCGCCGGTTCAGCGCCACGGCCTGGCTGGACGACGTGCGCAATCATGGCGCCACCATCACCAATTCGCTGGGCGTGGTCAGCGCCTTCGTCGTCGATACGCCGCCGCGGCCGGAAGACCGCGACCACAAGCTGCGGCTGATCCTGTGCGCGCCCAACCCGGCCGAGCATGTTCCGGTCTGGCATGAGCGTTTCGGCGTGCCCGCCGTCAGCTCCGGCTTCGGCATGACCGAGAACAACATTATTTCCTGGGGCGGCCCGACCGATTCAAAGCCCGGCTCGGCTGGCAAACCCTATGCCCGGTTCTTCGAGGTGACCATCCGCGACCCCGAAACCGATGCGGAGCTGGGCCCGGGCCAGACCGGCGAGATCACCAGCCGGCCGAAGCTGCCGTGGACGATGATGGCCGGCTATCTCGGCCTGCCGGACAAGACCATGGAAGCCTGGCGCAATCTGTGGTTCCACACCGGCGACGCCGGTTACATCGATCATGAAGGCAATCTGTTCTTCGTTGACCGCATCAAGGACTGCATCCGCCGGCGCGGCGAAAACATCTCGTCGTGGGAGGTGGAGCAGGCGGTGCTGCGGCTGGACGGCGTCGCCGAGGTCGCCGCTTACGCGGTCGCGGCGGACATGGCCGGCGGCGAGGATGAGGTGATGCTGGCGGTGGTTCCCGCCCCCGGCGCCCGGCTGACGCCGCAACAGATCGCCGCCCACACCGACGGCGAAGTCCCCCGCTTCGCCCGCCCCCGCTTCATCGACATCGTCGGAACGCTGCCGAAAACGCCGACCGAGAAAGTGCGCAAGGCCGAGTTGCGCAAGACCGGCGTATCGTCGGCAACATGGGACCGGGAGAAAGCCTGAACAGCAATCCTGTCGGTCTGGCTCATCGCGTTTCGCTGAAAGGTCCTGATGCCCCATGGCGACGCAAAATCTGTCCGGCAAGGATGAGCGTTACGCCAATTTGAGCCTGAAATGTCGCGGATGTCAGCGTGTTCGCACCCCGCCATGAGGACACACTGGAGAATGACCTACGGCAACAAAAAACGCTGGCGTCTGGCGCGGCTCTCGCCAAAGAACTGATCATTCACTGGCTGGCCGGATTCTAACACAAGCAATATCCGGCCCGTGTTTTCAGCGCTCCTTTCCGAACGCCAACGTTTCAGAAATTGCGCCCGCACAAGACGCACATTGCCCCACGCTGGATCAACCAGCGCAGAGACCTCGCCGGTGGCATGGACACCACGCAGAACAACAAAATGCCCACCATGTTTTTCGTCCATGAACAGTATTACCGGCGCGCGCAGCCGCCCCAGGGCGCCAACATCAACCGAAAGCGCGGCGCTGCGTTTGCAGCGCGCAACCTTACCCTCCGCAACCCATCTGTCATCTATCGCGGCGACGTAAATACATACATAAAAAAACATAACAAACGACACGACACACCCGCCAATAGCGTAAACCAGAACAAATCTTTGCCAAGGCAGGCCAGAAAACAACGCAGCCGAGAGACAAAAACTAAAGAACCAGCCGCTCCCCACGCTGAGTGCAAATTCAAAACACGCCTTACAAACCTTCATACGGCCGTTGCCAGGCAGGTGGAGGGTTGCACAAACCATAGCCCATTCCAGTTCCCCCGAATTCAGCCCCCAGATGCCAGCAAAGAAGCGCGCCCCATGCATGCCCCAACCGCCCCAACAGCGCCGCCGAGCGCCCTCAAGGCTCGCATTTCGCGGCGAGAGATCGGCACAACTACCGATACGCCGCGAGTCGAATGACAAAGAGGGTGACGCTCGCCAATACGACGACCAAAATCGAAAATAAAATTGAATTGAGCAAATGAATTTTATGTAAAAAAATAGATGTCAACAATTGAGATATAAATAATCCACTCGCGAAAGTTGGAATAAAGTTATTCAATTTATTTACAAAACACTTAATTGGCAAAACAAAAACCTCCCCACAAGAGGAAGCGACATATAATTATATTTTCGATCAATGCCATCCGTGCGACAGGGACATCCTTCCCAGTCCATGGGCAGTTGTCACGAGGCCACCCACACCCGCCACGCCGTCCCGGACATACCCCGCAGTCATGCCACGCACGACCCCCATAGCACCACCGAATCCCGCCCACATTCCGCTGCTAGCCCCAGCGAGCCCAGAGTACAGAATATCTCGCGAGCCCCCACCTGTTTGGTACGACTGCCAGGCAGAACCCACACCACCAAAGCCCCCCCACACACACGGCCATCGGAATAACGATCCCCCCCACACCAGGTTTCCTTCCGCGCACCCTGCCCGCATCCAGCCGCGAGAGCTGCACAACCTTGGCAGGCCCGCCCTTCGCCGAGGCCCTCCCGTCAGAAACTGCAGCAATCTCTTGCCCGGACGACACCGCCCCCGATTGATTGCGCTCGCCCGCCAGGCTCCCTGCCGCAAGCAAGATCAAAGCCATCAGCGCCAGAGCGCCAGAATTAACAAGCTTCATAATCAAACCCATTTCCATGCCCATAAAATACGCCTAGATGCTGAAAAATGTTATGTAAATATATATAACCCAGTTAAATCTGTGGACATTTTCCGATGAAATCTCACAATTTACGCTAAATACTATTGCTGGCGGCATCATAAGCTCCGTGCATTGCTGAGCCTGTCACGAATAGCCTCGTCATGCCGCTATTCGAAATTGGCGGCATGAAGCCCAAGGTCGGCGGCTATAGCCTGCGTATGGGCGCTGATTATCTTTCCGTGGACCGAAGCACCGGCATGGCTGGCGTTGCCTGTGATCCCACCTCGGGCTTCATCCATGTCGCGCGTCTGCCGGGCCGAACAGGCGACCGGCTGGATGGCCTGTCCGCCAATGTCGCCCTGCGAACCCGACTGACATCGGCGATCGGCCTCTCGGCTGAGATTTCCGGCTACGCAGCACGCGAAACCTCCACCTCCCCGGTGGGAGACGCCCGGAGCCGCGTCAGCGTTGGCATGAGTGGCGCGATCATCAGCATCGATTTCAAAAAGCCGTTTGTCGGCAATCGGCTGCTCGGGACGGCCTTCCTGTCCGTTGGCGCTCAGCCTGACGGGCGCGGCCAGCCAAATACTGGCAACTTCACCGCCGCCGGCGTTGGGGCATGGTGGACGAGCGATCCTGTCGCTCTCGGTCTGTCGGCAACCTGGAGCGGCCTGCACGATACGGCAGCAAGCGACCGGGGCGCTTACTTCAGACAAACCATAGCTGTCAGCCCAACAATCGTCTTCTCCGTCAATCCGGATATGACGCTGTTCTGGGGCGCGAGCGCCGAGGCCGACATGACGCCTGCCCGCTGCCATCCCATGCATCAAGCGTCCGGAACACCCGTAATTTCGGATTGAACTACGCCATCAGCGATAACACGGCCCTGAATGTAACGGTCAACGCCGGCGTCGGCGGCCACAATACATCGGGGTTGCGTTTTGCCATGTCACACAGGCTTTAAAGCCCCTCCTCCACGCAACGAGCCCAAAAACGATTGGGCCGGCAAGACCCTGGCGTGTCCCTGGCAGTCAACGCGGCCAGGAACACACGAATGGACGCTTGCCGGCCGCCGTTTGCAGCATGATGCTCTTTGGCTACGCTGCTCCAGGAAAAACATGATGGCGCCGCCTCCCGGCCGGCCTGGTCACTCTCATTCCGGGCATGAGCCGGCAGAAGCTGTTCGGCTGAATTGCGCCTGAAGTCCACACGCTCGCGTTATCACACGCAACGGTGAATGGCGCATTTTACTGACGATATCTACAACCATGTCGCGTAAGTGAAATAATACGCAACCACACAATTGCCGGACGCTACGGCAGTGGGAGGATGACATGGCCAGTGACATTGTGGCGCCAACCCAGGACCAGCTCACGGGTCTGGTCCAGTCGTATCTCACCAGCCAGCCAACGGGCCTTGGCTTCGTCATCGGCTATGCGGCCGAAGGCTTCAGCAATATTTTCTTCGCTGGCAATCTCGCCAATCAGGCGGGGCAGTCGCTGGCGCTGAATGGCGGGACGCCCTTTGAACTGGCTTCCGTCAGCAAGACATTCACCGCCACGCTCTATGCCCTGCAAATGCAGGCGCAGTCGAACCAGAACCTGACGCTCGGCGACTTCGCGCTCGGCATCGGCGCGCAGTTCTCCGACATCCCGATCACCAGCCTGATGACCTACAGCTCCGGCCTGCCCCAGGACAACCAGACCGACGCATATGACAGTCCGTCCTACCTGCCGATGCCCTACGGCGTGCCGGGCATGCTGGGCTATCTGGCCGCCACGTCCATGACGCCAAAGCCGCCGAACGAACGCTACACCTACTCCAATCTCGGCTTTGGCCTCATGGGCGGCGCGCTGTCGCCATTGCTGGCCGGCAACGGCCAGAACTTCCAGCAACTGATGACGGGCAACGTCTTCAGTCCCCTCGATATCTACGCGATCTTCTTTGACAATATCCGCCTGAACAGGCTGCCTCTTGGCTACGAGTATTCGGGCGCCAGTTGCAGCCCCGCCCAGCCGGGCTGGGAGCTGTTTCCCGCCTACAATGGCGCCGGCGGCGTCGTGGCGACGCCCAATGACATGATGCAATGGCTGAAGTTCAACATGGGCCTCATCACCAATGATACGCTGACGCCGTTGCTGCCCAGCTTGCAAAGCCCCGCCACCACCGTGAAAACGCCCTGGGGCGACAACCTGGGCCTCGGCTGGTTCCTGACGCCGTCCGACATCGCCGACTTCCCCACTGTCTGGAAGGACGGGGCGCTACAAGGCTTCAACAGCTACATCGCATTGCTGCCGAGCGACGCGCCAGGGCAGCAGGCCTCAGCCGCCGGTTGCTTCGTCCTGACCAATTCGGGCGGGCTTTATGGCGGCGTCAACAACGACACGGAAATCTGCGCCGCCATCGCCAACGACGTGCTGTACTACATGCAGGGCATGACGCCCCCCGCGGACAAGGTCAGCTATCCGCGCAGCACGCACACCCGGCCGGTCGCCCGTTAAAACGCCCTGGGTGAAGCCTGCGTCAGCCGATGCGCCCTGCCGCTTTGGTCTGGCGTATCCTGACGCTGTTCGCCTGCTTTTCCTCACGAAACGTGCGGCCCATTTTCCAAATGGCGGCTCGCACGCAGTTGGGTTTTGGCGTCCCGCCAGGGCAATGGTGGTTCCGTACAGACGCAACATGCTCTAACACCCGCGCGATGGGCTGAGCGCAATCGGGTCGAACCGGAACCCGCCCAGTCTCCAGATCTGATGCATGTCCGGGCGGCGCGATCTTCCGCCGGGCCTGGACATGCTTTTGCGCGCGCAGGGTTTCCATGATTCGTCTCGACAACATCAGCAAGCAGAACGGCGAGCGGTTGCTCTATGTGGAGGCGTCCGCCGCGCTGAACCGGGGCGAGCGCATCGGGCTGGTTGGCCCCAACGGCGCCGGCAAGACCACGCTGTTCCGCATGATCACCGGCGAGGAGCCGCCGGATGAAGGCGCTGTGGCGGTCGATCGCGGCGTATCCATCGGCTATTTCAACCAGGACGTGGGCGAGATGGCCGGCCGCAGCGCCGTGGCCGAGGTGATGGACGGAGCCGGGCCGGTGAGCGAAGTCGCCGCCGAGATGCGCGATCTGGAAGCCGCCATGGCTGACCCGGACCGGGCCGACGAGATGGACGCCATCATCGAGCGCTATGGCGAGGTTCAGGGCCGTTTTGAGGAACTGGACGGCTACGGCCTCGACGCCCGCGCCCGCGAGGTGCTGGCCGGCCTCAGCTTCACCCAGGAGATGATGGACGGCGACGTCGGCAACCTCTCGGGCGGCTGGAAGATGCGCGTCGCCCTCGCCCGCATCCTGCTGATGAACCCGGACGTGATGCTGCTCGACGAGCCGAGCAACCACCTCGACCTGGAAAGCCTGATCTGGCTGGAAGGCTTTTTGCGGAATTTCGACGGCGCATTGCTGATGACCTCGCACGACCGCGAGTTCATGAACCGCGTCGTCAACAAGATCGTCGAGATCGACGGCGGGGCGCTGACCTCGTTTTCCGGCGATTATGAATTCTACGAGCAGCAGCGGGCGCTGAAGGAAAAGCAGCAGCAGGCGCAGTTTGAGCGTCAGCAGGCCATGCTGGCCAAGGAGATCAAGTTCATCGAGCGCTTCAAGGCCCGGGCCTCCCACGCCGCCCAGGTGCAGAGCCGCGTGAAGAAGCTCGACAAGATCGAGCGCGTCGAGCCGCCGCTGCGCCGCCAGACGGTGCGCTTCGAATTCCCGCCGGCGCCGCGCTCGGGTGAGGAGGTGGCGTCACTGAAGGGCGTCGACAAGGCCTATGGCGCGCGCCGCATTTACGACAAGCTGGACTTCGCCGTGCGCCGCAAGGAGCGCTGGTGCGTGCTCGGCGTTAACGGCGCCGGCAAGTCCACCCTGCTGAAGCTGATCGCCGGCGCCTCCGCGCCTGACGCAGGCCAGGCCGTGATCGGCAGCGCGGTGAAGATGGGCTATTTCGCCCAGCACGCCATGGACGTGCTGGATGGCGAGCGCACGGTGTTCGAGACGCTGGAGGACGCGTTCCCGCATGCTGGCCAGGGCTCGCTGCGCACGCTGGCCGGCTGCTTCGGCTTTTCCGGCGGCGACGTGGAAAAGAAATGCCGCGTGCTGTCCGGCGGCGAGAAGGCGCGCCTCGCCATGGCCCGGATGCTGTATGATCCGCCGAACTTCCTGGTGCTGGACGAACCGACCAACCACCTCGATCTCGCCACCAAGGAAATGCTGATCGAGGCGCTGGCCGACTATGAAGGCGCCATGCTGATCGTCTCGCACGACCGGCGTTTCCTCGCCGCCCTCTCCAACCGGGTGCTGGAGGTGACGCCGGATGGCGTGCACCAATATGGCGGCGGCTACACCGAATATGTCGCCGCCACCGGCCAGGAAGCGCCTGGCCTGCACGCGGGTTAGGCTCAGGCAGGATCAGACCGCCAGGGGCAAGTCTGGTCCTGGACGCTCGGCCACGGGGTCAGAGCTTGCAGCCGCCCTGATCCAGCGGGCGGATGATGTCGGCGGCCTTGAGGCGCGCCTTGATGTCATAGTAGTCCCACGGCCCCCTGCTATCCGCCGGCTTTTTGACCTCGGCGAGGAACAGGTCGTTCATCAGGCGGCCATCCTTGCGGACCGGCGCCCCCTCCGCGAACATGTCATTGACCGGAAGCGACTTGATGGTTGCGGCGACCTTGACGCCGTCATCGGTTCCCGCAGCCTGGACAGCGCGCAGATAGGCCAGAACCGCGCTGTACACGCCCGCGTGGACATGGTCCGCCGGCACGCCGCCCGACAGCTTCCGGAAGCGCCTGTCAAAGGCGCGGGTCTCGTCGTTCCGGTCCCAATAAAAGCCCGTGACGATGCGCAAACCCTGCGCCGCCTGCAAACCAAGACTGTGGACGTTGGGCAGATAGAAGGTCGTGGCCGCGAGGTTCTGACCGCGACCGTGCACATCAAATTCCGCCGCCTGCTTGATGGCGTTGACCGTATCCGGGCCGGCGTTGGCCAGCGCGATGACATTGGCTTTCGACGCCTGCGCCTGCAGCACGAATGACGAGAAATCGGACGCATTGAGCGGGTGCCGGACCGAGCCAACCACCTGCCCGCCCGTATCGGCGACGATCTTCTTGAGCTGGGCTTCCATGGAATGCCCGAAAGCATAGTCAACGGCGAGAATGAACCAGGTCTTGCCGCCGACGGCGACATTGCCCTTCGCCAGGGCCTGGGCGATGGCGTAGGTGTCGTACAGCCACATGAAGCCGGTGGGCGAACAATCCGCCCCGAAGATCCGGTCTGTCGCCGAACCGACGTGCATGACGACCTTGCCGCGTTCGCGGGCCAGGGACTGCACCGCCAGTGACACGGCCGAACTGCCGATGTCGGTGATCATGTCGACCCCGTCGCTGTCATACCATTTACGCGCCACCGCCGAGCCAAGATCGGCCTTGGTCTGGTGATCGCCAACCACCAGCTCGATCTTCGCGCCATGCACCGTTGGGCCAAAGTCCTCGATGGCGAGACGGGCGGCGTAAACAGAACCCGGCCCTGTGACTTCCGCGCCTGGCCCATGCTGGTCGTTCATGACGCCGATCTTCACCACATCGCCGGATACCGACGCGGCGCGGGCAACGCGGGAGACCGTCATTCCCGCCATCGCGATCCCCGCCATCGCAAGACTGGTCGCGGCGAACAGCCGCCCTCTCCACCTGGCCATGCTTCCCCCCTCATTTTTTCTACCGAAAAGATTCTTTATGACCGAACGGCAATATACAGCGCAACCGGTTGTCAATTCGGGGGAAAAATCCCCATGGCCTCCGCGCCGCCAGGCGCGACGCGGGGTGGGCGCGACGGGTCGGGGCGCGACGGGGAAATGAACAGCCCCCTGCAATGAGCGCATTGTGACGAAATCCGGTTCACATGAAGTGGGGCTCCACTTTCCCGGGGAATGCTCCATCCGATGCGCGCCGCCGGCGATTGGACGCTCGCGGCCGGCCATGGACCGTGACTGGAAAGCCTTTGCCCGTCGCTGGCCAAAATCGGAACGCCTTGCGCGGTCAGGCGCGCGCTTTGGAAAAATATCCAGCCAGGCCCCGGTATATTTTTGAAATCGTGCAACAACCCTGGAAATAGACGTGCGCATCAACCAGATACGACGGACGTTTGTCCTTGCCCTGACCCTGGCTGCGTCCACCGCTTTGGCGCCCGGACTGGTGTCCGGACTGGCCGCGGCAACACAACAACCTGACCAGCCGCTCAAGGATCTGAAGCTTGGATTTGTGCCGGGCCCTTATGAGGATACGTTCCGCAAGGGTGTGGAGCCGATCCTGGCCCGGCAGGGCTACCGGGTGAAATACGTCAGCTTCAGCTCCGGGCTGGAGGCCAACAACGCCGTTTTCACCGGCGACATCGACGCCAATATCATGCAGCATTCGGTGTTTCTGGAAGCCTATAACCAGCGCCAGAAAACCGACCTCGCCGGCATCGTTCACGTGCCGACGCCGCCCATGGGCCTTTATTCGCGCACCTACAAGAGCGCCGCCGACGTCAAACCGGGCGCGCGGGTGGCGGTTCCCAATGACCCCGTGAACCTGGAGCGGGCGCTCAAGATCCTGGGCGGGCTCGGGTGGATTGAACTCAAACCGGCGGCCAACCCGATTGATGTCACGGAACTCGACGTCATCCGCAACAGCAAGGGCGTGAAGATCACGCCGCTGGAATCGGCCCAGGCGCCGCGCGCCCTGGAGGATGTGGATCTGGCCGCCGTCCAGGGCAATTTCGCCATCTACAGCGGCCTGAAACTGACGGACGCCCTGGCGCTCGAAAAGATGACCCTGCCTTATGTCAATGTGGTTGCCGTGAAGAAGAAAAACACCGACACGCCCTGGGCGCGGGATATCGCGGCGGCCTACAGATCGCGGGAGTTCCAGAAAACCATCCGCGACGACCGCTTTTACGATGGCTTCCGCCTGCCGGATTATTTCGACTGACGCCCCCAATGCGCATCGCCCATTGGGGATGACAGGACATGCGCCCCGGACTGCGCGCGCATCCGGGGCCCGGGGGGTTGTGACCGGCGTCGCCCTTCACAGGGCGGCGTTGCCCTCCGACGCATACAGATAGCCGGCCAGATGCGCGTCCAGGGCGGTGAGCGCCGCCGCGTCGGCGCCGGCATGAAAGCCGATGTAGCCGTCGGGCCGCACCAGCGCCATGCCATCGCCGGTGAAGCCCGCCAGGCCGCGATCAAGGCCGTGGGCGTCGCCATCAATCACCGCGACCAGCCTGCGCCAGCGCGTCGCAAAATCGCTCAGGCCCGGCGGCTTGCCGAAGCAGACCAGATGGTGCGCTTCGCCCTCCAGCCGGGCGCGCTGCGGAAAACGGTCGCCCGCCGCCACCGGCGGCTCACCGGAGCCTTCCCCGATCAATGTGGACCGTGAAGCGCTGCCGTTTTCCGGGTTTTGAGCGAATTCAGATTGCTCTGACGGCTCCGTCTGACCGGAAAGCGCCCCAGCAACCAGCGGGCTCCCCAGCAACGATATGTCGAGCATCGAACGGCGGCGGGCGACGGCGCGGGCTTCCCCGGCGGTTTCCGGCGGGGCAACCGGCGTCTCCCCGGCCCTGAAGGCGTCCACCAAACCCATGACGGCGCCATGGATTTCGTCGGAAACCGCCAGCACATGGGCGTCGGCCAGGCCCCGCTCCAGCGCGTAGGTGTCCAGCAGGCTTTCTGGCGCATCGCCGCGCCTGACAAGCGCCAGCTTCCAGGCGATGTCGGCGGCGTCCATGAGGGCGGCATTGACGCCCTCCCCGCCCAGCGGACTGGAGAGGTGGCCGGCATCGCCGAGCAGGAAGCGACGCCTGTCCGAGAGCCGGTTCGCCACCCGGCGGTGCATGCGGAAACACGACGCCCAGCGCATGTCGCCGAGGCCCGCATCCAGCCCAAGCCTTGCATCAACCAGCGCGCGCAGCTCCGCTTCAGAGGGCGGCGCCTCCGGTCGCCCGTCGCCCTCAAGGTTGACGAAGATTAGCCAGCGCCCTTCCGGCAAAGGCGAGAGCAGCACGAAGCCCTCCGGCCCCAGCACGATGCCGCCAGTTCCGGCGGGACGCTCCAGATCGAGCCGCACGTCGGCGACCACATAGACGCCGTCATAGGTTTCGCCATCCAGATGCAACTGCATGGAATGGCGGGTGACGCTGCCGGCGCCGCCGGCCCCCAGCACGTGACTGGCGCGGAGCATCTGGCTTTCGCCATCGCGCCTGACGGTAACATCGAGACCATTGTCGGCCGTGACGATGCTTTCCACCTCCGCGCCGAATTCGATCTCCACGCCCAGCTCCGCCAGCCTGGCGCGCAGAATGTCCTCGGTGGCGTATTGCGGCAGGCTGCACTGGAAATTCCAGGCGCAGCCAATGTCATCCAGATGCGATTGGGCGATCACCCGAAAACCACTGCTGGCAATGGCCCCGGGCGGCAGCTCCGCGTCCGGCAGGAAGCGCGCCAGCGCCTGGATGGTGTGGATCTGGACGCCGCGCTCCAGGAATGCCTCCAGCAGACCAGCCCGGTGCAGCATCTCCAGGGTGGCCGGTTGCAAGGCCGTTCCCCGCGCCTCCCGGTGCGGCGCGGCGCGCCGCTCCAGTATGCGCGGCTTCACGCCATGCCGCATCAGCTCACAAGCGGCGAACAGGCCCGCTGGCCCCGCGCCGACGATAAGGACGTTGCCATCCAGGGTGGGTTCAGTCATCGGCTGGGTCCGTTACAGGGCCAAGGTTATAGCGCGCGACACTAGCGCGTTTTTTCGCGAAACGGATACGGTTTCGCAGGGTGTGAAACGCCACGCGGCACCGAAAAGCGCGCCAGTTCCGCGCCGGTTCAATGCCGCGGCGCTGGCAGCCCGCTGGCGTCTCCCGGCGCCGACGCCAGGACAGCGGCCAGAACCTGGAAATGGACTCAGTCGCGGTGCAGCACCGTATTGCCGCCCGCGCCCTCGATCTGGTCGATCACCAGCAGTTTGACCGCGTCCGCGCCAATATTGCGGGCGTGATGCCACTGGTCGATCATCTCGATGACGACATCGCCCGTCCGGTAGGTCGTGCTGGCGCCCGTCGCCGTATTGGTCACCTCCAGCGTTCCGCCCTGCACCACCGCATAGCGGGCGAACGGATGCTTGTGGACCGGCAGCCTGGCCCCTGGCGCGATGTCAAAGGTGGAAACGAGAACGCGGACATCCTTGCGCGGCAGGGTGATTGGCTGGCCGGACGCGGTTTCAGTCTTCTCCGCCAGCGGTTTGACGGTGACGGCCTCCAGCGCGGAGACAGGCGACGACGCCAGCAGGCACGCCGTCGCGGCGCCCGCGAGACACGATTTGAACCCGACCATTCATGCCCCCGGCAAATCAGAGTTCCGGACGATCTCACCGCGCTGTTTCACTGGCAAGATGTTCGAAAATGCAGAAATCCGCCGCCTGATTTTGCAAAAGAAAAGGCGGCCCGGAAGGGGCCGCCTTTCGCGTTCAGTCCTTGAGCGCTTTCCGATCAGCCAGCTCCGGCTGATCGATCAGAATTCGCTCAATAACGCTCCCATGAAAGCCTCAGCCCTCGTAACGGCCGACGATCGAGATCGAGCAGACGTTCTGGTGCGGGAAGCCGCCGAGATTGTGGGTCATGCCGATGCGCGGAACTTCCTGGCGCTGGCGCTCGCCGGCGCGGCCAAGCATCTGCAGATACATCTCGTAGATCATCCTGAGGCCCGAGGCGCCGATGGGATGGCCAAAGCACTTCAGGCCGCCATCGATCTGGCACGGCAACTGGCCGTCGGCGTCATAGAAACCGTCGAGGATGTCGCGGATGGCCCCGCCTTCCGGCGACAGGTACAGGTCTTCCATGGTCACCAGCTCGGTAATCGAGAAGCAGTCGTGCACCTCGACCAGGCTGACCTCGTCGCGCGGCTTCTCGATGCCGGCCTCCGCATAGGCGCGCTTGGCGGCGATGCGGGTGGTGGCGAAGTGGCTGCCGTCCCAAGAATTGTGCTGGGCTTCCGAGCCATTGGACACGGCCAGCTGCAACGCCTTGACGGTGATCAGGTCGGTCTTGCCGAGGCTGCGGGCGATTTCCGGCGTGGTGACGATGGCGCAGGCCGAACCGTCGGACACGCCGCAGCAGTCGTACAGACCCAGCGGCTCCGCGATCATCGGCGCCTTGAGCACGGTGTCGATGTCGATCTTGTTGCGCAGGTGCGCCTTCGGGTTCTTCGCGCCATTGTCATGGCTCTTGACCGAGATGTGCGCCATGGCGCGCTTCAGGTCCTCCGGCGAGGCGCCGTGCTTGGCCCGGTAGGCGGCGGCGAGCTGGGCGAAGGAGCCGGGGGCCGACAGATTCGGCCAGGTCATGTTGTTGACCGTGCCGCGACCACGCTGCGGCAGGCCGCCGTAGCCGGTGTCCTTCAGCTTCTCGACGCCGAGCGCCAGCGCGATGTCCGCCGCTCCGGAGGCCACGGCGTAGACCGCGCCGCGAAACGCCTCGGTGCCCGAGGCGCAGAAGTTCTCAACGCGCGTCACCGGGATGAACGGCAGGCGCAGGGCGACGGCGAGCGGCACCGCCGACTTGCCGACGTGCTGCTCCTCGATGCCGGTGCCGAGCCAGGCGGCGTCGATCTGCTTCGTCTCGATGCCCGCGTCAGCCATTGCCTCGACATAGGCCTCGACCATCAGGTCTTCGGCGTTCATGTCCCAGCGCTCGCCGAACTTCGAGCAACCCATGCCCAGAATGGCGACCTTGTCGCGAATGCCCTTGGCCATGATCAGTTTCCTCCTGCGGCGACGGGCGCCGCTTTCCAGAAGTATCGGCGGAAGCCGCGCTGGTTATCAATGTCTTTTACGCGGAACATCATGCGCATGTTGCGTCCGACCTCGAGATCTTTCTCGTCGACGTCGGTGAAGTCCATCATCCAGCGGCCGCCTTCTTCAAACTGGATCATGCCGTAGCAGGCCGGCGGATCAGGCGAATAGGTCAGGCGGTCGGCGGTGTAGGAGTTGATCCGGCCGGTCTTGTCGGCGAAGGGCTCCGGCTTCTGGGTGTCGACGGCGCCGCAGTTCGGGTTCACGCAGATGCGGCTGATCGGATATTGCAGCGTGCCGCATTTCTCGCATTTGCCGCCAGTGAAGCTGGTGACCGCGCCGCGGTTGCGCCACATGGCCGACAGCGCCGTGAGCTTGTCCGCCTCCGAGCGCATGCCGCGCTCGATCTCGACCACGTCGTTGAAGGCGAGGAACTTGTTGTAGTTGGTTTCCTCGCGGCGACGGGCCAGATGGCCGGAGACGCCGAGGCCGCCGCGCCGCTTCTCATTGGCCGCCGTCACCTCGAACACCATGACGTCGACGCCCTGGCCGAAGCCGACCACCAGGATGCGCTCGCCGGCCTTCGCCTGCTCCAGGGCGTGCACCAGCATCACCAGCGCGTGGGCCGCGCCCGTGTCGCCGCACACGGCCGAGAGGTTGTCGCGCACGGCGGCGTCCGCGACGCCCGCTTTCTTCGCCATGGCGTTGGCCAGCTTGGGCAGCACGGCGGGCATGACGAAATGGTTGACGTCGGCTGGCGTCAGGCCCGCCTTGTCGAGCGCCGCCTTGATGGCCGGCGGCACGATGGTCATGTAGCCGGCGTCGCGCACCCAGCGCTCTTCCCACCCATAGTCCGTGCCAGAATCGATGGTGCGGAAGTGGTCGACGAAGTCGGCGGAGCGGGTGGCGGAGGCCAGCAGCTTCGCCACCGGCTCGCCTTCGCCAATCAGCAGCGCGGCGGCGCCGTCGCCGGTCTGCATCTCCAGCGGGCTGGCGGCGTTGGAATCGCGCTTCTCGGCGGCGGCGACCAGGGTCTGGCCACGGCTGTTCAGCGCCTGCAGCAGCGCCGTGGTGCCGGCGCGCTGGGTGCCCGAGATGTCGTTGGAGGCGGTGCTCTCATCGAGATTGAGGGCGCCCGTCACCACGCCGGCATTGAGGCGATCAAGGAAGGGGAAGGTGGTGGAGGCCAGCGTCACGGCGGTGACGCCGGCGCGGTCGTGGCCAACCAGCGCGTCGCGGGCGGCTTCGACGGCCATGGTCACCGGGTCCTCGTCCCAGTTGGCCATGGCGCGCTCGCCCTTGCCGAGCCCCTTGAGGGCGGCGTTGAACCAGGAGTTGGCGTCCGCGATCACCTTGCGCTGCAGGCGCAGGCGCGGAACGTAAGCTCCGTAAGACAGAATTCCGAATGTCATGACGTCTCCTGCCGGGCCTGACGTTGTCGCCAGGGTCATGGAGCGCGTTCGTTTCAGACGTATCGCAAACGCGCCCTGTCTTTTTGATCCTCCGCCTTTTCATAACGAAAAAGCGGCGTCCGCCGGCTCATGGAAGCCATGGCCCGCGTTATGTGTTGGCGCGCCGGAAAGCTTCCCGGCGCGCGGCGCTCCATGTTGCGGCGTCTGCGCCAGGAGCTGACGCTTACACCGGGTCCCAGCCGAAAATGTCGGCGGAGCGGTCGAGCGGGTAGAACGACGACTTCAGCGCCGGCAGGGCGTGCTCGGCCAGCGACTGGGGGGTCCAGCCTTCCGAACGCTGCATGCCGCGCAGCGGGCGCGACTGGCCCATCAGGAACACTTCGTTCATGCGCACGGCGAAGATCTGGCCGGTGACGTCCTTGGCGAGCTGGTCGCTGGCCAGGAACACGGCGAGCGGCGCGATCTTCTCCGGGCCCATCTGCTTCATGCGCTCGACGCGCTGGCGCTCGGCCTCGGTCTCCGCCGGAATGGTGCCGATCAGTCGGCTCCAGGCGAACGGCGACACGCAGTTGGAGCGCACGTTGTAGCGCGCCATGTCGAGGGCGATCGACTTGGAGAGGCCAACGATGCCGAGCTTGGCGGCGGCGTAGTTGGACTGGCCGAAGTTGCCGATCAGACCCGAGGTCGAGGTGAAGTGAACGAAATTGCCGCTGTTCTGCTGGCGGAAATACTGGGCGGCGGCGCGCGAGGTGTAGAACGAGCCGAGCAGGTGCACCTTGATGACCGACTCAAAATCGTGGACGCTCATCTTGTGGAAGATGCGGTCGCGCAGGATGCCGGCGTTGTTGATCACCGAATCGATGCGGCCCCATTTGTCGACGGCGTCCTGCACCATCTTCTCGGCCTCGCCAGGCTCGGCGACCGAACCGCCGTTGACGATGGCCTCGCCGCCAGCGGAGCGGATGATGTCGACCACCTCATTGGCCGGGCCCGCGTCGGCGCCTTCGCCTTCCGGGTCGCCGCCGAGGTCGTTCACCACAACCTTCGCGCCCTCTTTCGCCGCCAGAATGGCGATCTCACGGCCAATGCCGCGACCGGCGCCGGTAACCAGGACGACCTTACCGTCAAGACAACCCATGAGCGCTTCTCCTCGTGAATGTTGAAGACTTTTACCGCGCACGGGTCGGCAAACCCATGCAGACGTGCGCAGGGGCGCATGTCGCGCCATGCCGGACATTCATTGACATGGGAGAAACCGGCAAGTCAACGCATGCGAAATCGAGTTTCGCAATTACACGACGCATGGCTCCGCCACGGCGCGGCGCGCGCGAAACGGCCACCCCGCCCCGCTTCGGTCCGGGCGCAACATATCCTATACGGAAGCTTGATCTGCCCATGCCGGCGCAAAGGATCCCGTCTTGACCGCTTCCGCTCCGCCTTCGCCCAACAACTCGCCCGCCAACCCGCCCGTCATGGACATCGACGTCCTTGTGATCGGCGCCGGCGCCGCCGGCATGATGTGCGCCATCGAGGCGGCGAAACGCGGCCGCCGCGTGCTGGTCATCGACCATGCGGCCCGGCCCGGCGAAAAAATCCGCATCTCCGGCGGCGGGCGCTGCAATTTCACCAACGTCAACGCCGCGCCCAAAAACTATCTGTCGCGCAATCCGTCATTCTGCATTTCCGCCCTGCGCCGGTATGGCTGGCGCAATATCGTGCGGCTGGTCGACGACGCCGGCATCGCCTGGCATGAGAAGACCCTGGGACAACTGTTTTGTGACGGCTCCGCCACCCAGATCATCGACATGCTGACCGGCCAGTTGCGCCAGCACGGCGCGCGCCTGATGCTGGGCGTCGCCGCCAGCGACATCCGCCGCGCCGGCGACGGCTTCACCGTGCGCCTGTCGCCGGCCGCTGGCAAGCATGGCCGCAACGCCGCCCATGATGGCGCCGCGACAGGCCCGGTTGAGGCAACCTGCGCCGCGCTGGTGATCGCCACCGGCGGCAAATCGATTCCGAAGATGGGCGCCACCGGCTTCGCCTTCGAGGTGGCGGCGCAGTTCGGCCTGAAGGTCATCGAGCCGCGCCCCGGTCTTGTGCCCTTCACGCTCGCGCCGGAGCAACTGGCGGCGCTGGCGCCGCTGGCCGGGGTGGCGGTGGACGCCGTCGTCAGCCACACCGCCGCCGGGGGCCGCAAGACCAGCTTCGCCGAGGCGCTGCTGTTCACGCACCGGGGCCTTAGCGGGCCAGCGATCCTGCAAATCTCGTCATACTGGCGAGAGGGCGACGCCATCACCCTGTCGCTGGCCCCGGGCGTTGATGTGTTCGCCGCATTGAAAACGGCGCGCGCCGCCAATGGCCGCCAGGCGCCGCAGACCGCGCTGGCCGCCATCCTGCCGAAGCGCCTCGCCCAGGCCATTGTCGAGATGACGCCCGGCCCCGAACGGCTGGCCGACTGCAACGACAAACATTTGCGCGCGCTCGACGCGGCGGTGAACGCCTGGGTGATCCGCCCCAATGGCACGGAAGGCTACCGCACGGCGGAAGTGATGCTCGGCGGCGTCGACACCGAGGAACTGGACCAGAAGACCATGGCGGTGAAATCCACGCCTGGCCTGTATGTCATTGGCGAGGCGGTGGACGTCACCGGCTGGCTCGGCGGTTACAATTTCCAGTGGGCCTGGGCCTCCGGCTGGTGCGCCGGCCAGGCCGCGTGAAGGAAAGAGGGCGCAAAGCATGTTCTGCCACGACATGCTTTGCGCCGGTTTGAGCTTTGCAGGTCGCGGATGCGTCAGCATCTTCGCCATTCGACAGACGGGCGCGCGGCCTGCGGGCAATGCTCCTGGACGGCCCGGAACCAGACGCCGCCAGAACGCGCCCTGATTGTCATAACGTCCTGACTGTGGTGCGGAGCACTTCCCGTCACCACCGGACCCCCGTCATCCCCCAGCCGTTCATGAGCCAGTTGGCGTAGCAGGAGACGAAGTTCTCAATCACGCGATCAATCACCGGCTTGACAAAGACGCTTTCGACCGTCGCGCCAATCACTCCGTTGCCAGCTGATGCCTCAACCTGCAGCTCAGGATAAACAGACAGAAGCCGTCCGGTTTTGACGTCAATGATTTCGACATCGGCCATCATGACGTGCCCGCCGCCGACAAACATCCGCTGCAACGCAGCCGACACGTGTATGCGTTTGACGATCAACCTTACCTTGACCGGCCGCGCGCCCGGGAACACGCGCGGCAAGGTGCGCTCAAGTCTCGCTGCGATCTTCGTCCGCAATTGCTCTCTTACATATTGGGCGCCTTCAACGGTCCTGCCCAGGCGTTCCGCGTCGAGAATGCCGGCGCCCTTCTGAATTGCATAGGCGCGTTCACCATCTCCCCACCAGATGCCGGCCCCGTCTGCGACTTCAACCTCGATCCCGGCAAGGCGATACTCGTGAACCGCGGGCGGCCTGTTCGGAGCCCGCATTGTCACACATCCCGCAAGAACAAATGCGACAAGACAACATATAAAATATTTCACAAACCACCTGTAGCCATTAATATTTTACTTAAATGAATACAATCGACAACAAAATAGATTTAACAACAATGAGATACATTCAGATCTGAACAATACGCCGCCCATGGCGGGGCGCCTGATAGCAAACCTCACCATTCCACGCAAGAAACGCCAGCAAAGGCGCCAAATCCCGGCCGTGTAACGCTGTTTCGCGCCCCTCGCCCGGCCGCCAATCCGCCGCTTCGTAACGGGAAGCTGACAGGGCGGTTTCGCATCCATCAACACTCCGGAAACCATGAGCGTTCAGACTGTCGCCAGCGCCTGATTCGCAATCAATGACGACGGAGACCTTTATGAAGCGCGCCGCCGCCCTGCTGGCCACGACCCTCGCCGCCTCCACCCTTGCTGGCGTTGGCGCCGCCTCGGCCAATTACCAGTCGTGCGTGGCGGGTCTCAAAAGCCATCTGGTGTCCGCCGGCATCGACTCCAGCCTGGTCAACGCCGCCCTCAACCAGTCCGCGCCCGAGGAGAAGGTGTTGCGCCTTTCCAAGGTGCAGCCCGAGTTCAAGACGCCGATCTGGGACTATCTGGGCTTCCTCGTCGACGAGCAGCGCGTCGAGGAAGGCCGGGCGATGATGCGCAAATACGCCAACGCTCTTGCCGCCGCCGAGAAGCGCTTCGGCGTCGACCGCTATTACATCGCCGGCGTCTGGGGCGTCGAAACCGATTTCGGCCGCGAAACCGGCTCCAGCTATCTGCCGCACGCTTTGGCCACCCTGGTGTGCGAGGGCGGCAAGCGCACCAATTTCTGGCGCACCGAACTCACCGCCGCCCTCAAGCTGGTGCAGCGCGGCGACCTGAAGCTGGACGAGCTGTATGGCTCCTGGGCCGGCGCCTTCGGCCAGACCCAGTTCATCCCCTCCACCTACCAGCGTCTTGCCGTGGACATGGACGGCGACGGCCGCCGCGATCTGGTGAAATCCGCCGCCGACGCGCTCGGCTCCACCGCCAACTACTTGCATGCCCACAAATGGCGGACGGGCGAGCCGGTGATGGCGGAAGTCATCCTGCCGCCCGGCTATTCCGGCCCCACGGGTCGCACCAATCGCGTGCCGGTCTCGCAATACGCCGCCCTGGGGGTGAAGCGCGCCGATGGCCGCGCCATCAGCGGCAACCTGCCGGCGGGCCTGCTGCTGCCTGCGGGGCGCAATGGCCCGGCCTTCCTCGTCTACCGGAACTTCGACGCTATTTACGCCTACAACCGCGCTGAATCCTACGCGCTGGCGATTTCCTACCTTGCCCAGCGCATGGCGGGCGGCCCGCGCATCGCCGGCGAATGGCCGACCGATGACCCCGGCCTGTCGCGCGCCCAGCGCCTGCACCTGCAGCAGTTGCTCGCCGCCAAGGGCTTCGACATCGGCGGCCCGGCGGACGGCAAGATCGGCCCGGCCTCCCGCGCCGCCATCGCCCAGGTGGAGCGGCAGCTCGGCATGCCGGAAACCGGCCGCGCCGGCACGAAGATCTACCGGGCGCTCGGCGGGCGCTGAGGCTCATGCCGGGCTGATTTTGCCCCGGACAATGAACAGGCTCTGGAGCATTTTCGGTTAAATGCTCCAGCTACAGGGCGTCCCGCCAGGGATGCCCTGGGTGCTCCATGTCCAGCCATGCCCGCAACTGCGCCCGCTCGTCCGGCGCCAGATGAGGCGCGGCCATGGCGAAGTCCGCTTCGTCCTTGTCCCGGCGGTGTTTTGCCTTGAACAGCAAGGCCGCCGTCGGCGCCAGATAGGGAATGCCCGCCGCCGTGGTCCGCACCATGTCGCCGCGCGGCGCGCTGATGGCCGGATTACGCTTGTAAAGCCAGCGTGACGGCGTTCCCCGGTCAATCATCATGTCGACGCGCCAGCAGGCGGCGACCTCATCCAGACACCAGACCTGCCAGACTTGCGCCGGCGGCGCTTCGCCGGCCGGCAACCGGCGCAGTTCGCCAGCGTGCGCGGTCCAGAATCCCATGGGTTCCAGCGCGGCGCGAAAGGCGTCGATCCGCGTCGCCGGCGCGACGAATTCCAGATCGTCATGCGGACGCGTCTGGACGCCGCGCCACAGGTCGAGCGCCCAGCCCCCGGCCACATACCAGCCAGCCGGCGCGCCAGCGAGGCGCAACGCCAGCTCATCCGGCGTCCAGGCGCGCCAGGCGCTTTGCGGAACGGGCGGCGTCTCCATGCGACATGGCTCCTGTCAGCCGATCCGCCCCAGATGGGTGAACTTGAAGCCGGCGTTGGTCTTCAGCCCATAACCCAGCATGCGGTCGAAGCCGGCGTGGGCCAGCAGCAGCGCGCCCACGGCGGCGACCGCTGGCGAAGCAAGCGCCAGTCCCGCCACATACACCACGGCGCCAACCGCGTAGAGATGCGCCAGATTGTAGGCGAAAGCGCCGACCTTCGGTCCCGCGAGGTAAGCGGCGAAGGTGAGATCAGGCGCGAAGAACACCAGCAGGGCCGCCCACCATGGGACGGTTGAACCGGCCAGATAAAACAGCGCCAGCCCCGCGATGAACAGCAGCGCGCCCTCGGCGCGCTGCCACATGATGGTTTCCCGCATCGCTCGCCTCCAGTTCCCGTCCGTTACGCGGGAAGCCTTACAGCAAACCGGGGGAAAATGCGCTCAGACGGCGCGGCCGGCGTTCTGCCAGTAAGGCTCGCGCAGCTTGCGCTTGAAGATCTTGCCGCTGTCCTCGCGCGGCAGGTCCTCGCGGATTTCGATGCGCTTCGGGGCCTTGTAGTCGGCGATATGCTTGCGCAGCTCGGCCCGCAGCGCCTCAGGGTCGAGCGTGCGCCCCTCCAGCGGCTGCACCAGCGCCAGCAGCGCTTCGCCCATCTCCGCGTCCGGCACGCCAAACACGGCGCAGTCGCGCACGCCGTCAAGGGAGGCGAGCACGGATTCGATTTCGGCCGGATAGATGTTGACGCCGCCGGAGATCACCATGTCGCGAATGCGGTCGCAGATATAGAGAAAGCCGTCATTGTCGAAATAGCCGACGTCGCCGCAGGTGATCAGTCCCCTGCGGTCGATCTCGGCCCGCTTCTCCGGCAAATTGTGATAGGTGAAGTCCGGGTAGAAGCCGATGCGCATGAAGATCTCGCCGCGCTCGCCTGCCGGCAGCACGTTGCCATTCTCGTCCTGCACCTCGACAATCGAACCCTCGATCGGCTTGCCGACCGTGCCCTTGTGGGCCAGCCATTCCTGGCTGTCGCAGAACACCACCGGACCGGATTCCGTGCCACCGTAGTATTCGTGGACGATAGGGCCAAACCAGCCGATCACTGCCTCCTTCACGTCCGGCGGGCACGGCGCGCCAGCGTGGATGACGAACTTCAGCGACGAGACGTCATATTTCGCCCGCACCTCAGCCGGCAGCTTCAGCATGCGCACGAACATGGTCGGCACCAGCCACATGTGGGTGAGCTTTTCGCGGTCAATCAGCGCCAGCAACTGCTCGGGATCGAACTTGGGCAGGCAGATGAACAGATCGGCGAGGCGCACGGCGCGCAGCGAAAAGGCATTGGGGGCGCTGTGATACATCGGCGCGGCGACGGCGGTGCGCATGCCCTGTTGCAGGCCATAGACCAGGTCGCGCATCTTCTCGACCTTCGCGCGATCTTCGACGCTGGCCGGGCTGCGACGCACGCCCTTGGGATGACCAGTGGTGCCGGAGGTGTAGATCATGCTGTCGGCGGCCGGGGCCGGCGGGCCGTCCTGCGGCGCGTGCCGGGCCAGCAACTCGTCCCACACCAGGGCGCCCGGCGTCGGCGCCAGCAGGTCGGCTGGCGCGCGGCAGGCGGCGGCGATCTCGGGCGAGGTCGGAACCTGGATCACGGCGACGCCTTCCGGCACAGCGTCATCAAGGCTGCGCAGCAGATCGGCGTGGGCCACCAGCACGCGGGCGCCACAGTCTTCCAGAATGTAGCGCACTTCCTCGGACTTGAAGTGCCAGTTCACCGGCACGGCGTAGGCGCCGAGGCGCTGGGCGCCAAGGCTGGCTTCGAGGAAGGGCGTATCATTGCGCATCAGCACCGCCACGCAGTCGCCGTTGCTGACGCCGAGCGCCGCAAAGGCGCTGGCCGCGCGCCGCAGGCGCTCGTCGAAGGTCGCCGCGTCATAAACAACGCGTCCGCTTGCAATGCCGTTCGTCAGGCCTGTCATGTGTCTTCGTGTCCCGTCGTACAGCGCGCGCCCTGGCCGTCACCACCTGCATCCGGCCGTGCGACCGGACGCATTTGCCTGATGCGGAGCGGTTTCCACTCCGCCTGGACCGCGCCAGGGGCGATCGCTTGCGCTTTCATTCGCAATGCGAAATAAAGTTTCGCAAAGTCGGTCGCGCACTTTAGCCAAACCAGCCTGAATGTGGAGAGGGCTTTTCCAGCCCTGCCATTCCCTCAGGACATGGCGGGCCGGATGCGGCGCGCAACGACGCAGGCAATGCGACACACAGGCCGGCGCGGCCGGATGGAGGACGTCATGGGAGATGCGGTTCAGCAGGATGCGGTGCTGGTCGAACGCCGGGGGCATATCGCCATCGTGCGGCTCAACCGCGAAGAAAGCCGCAACGCCCTGCAACCGGCGATCAAGGCCGGCTTGCAAACCCACATTCCCGTCCTGATGGCGGACCCCACCGTGCGCGCGCTGGTGCTGACCGGCACGGGCAAGGCGTTCTGCGCCGGCGGCGATATCCGCGACATGCAGGAGCGCGGCGGCCCGGCCATTCGCGCCCGCCTGCAACGCTCCCATTCCTGGGCCGAACGCATTCTGGCTGGCGAGAAGCCGGTGATCGCCGCGGTGAATGGCGCGGCGGCGGGCGCCGGCCTGTCGCTGGCGCTGCTGTGCGACATCGTGTTGTCGTCGGACAAGGCGTTCTTCAAGGCCGGCTTCCCCGGCCTTGGCGCGGTGCCTGACCTGGCGCTGGCCATGACCCTGCCGCGCGCCGTCGGCCAGGCCCGGGCGCGCGACCTGCTGCTGACCAACCGCCGGGTCGAGCCCGACGAGGCGATGGCCATGGGGATCGTTTCGCGGGTCATTCCCGATGGCAAGGTGCTGGAAGAGGCCATCAAGCTGGCGGAAGAACTGGCCGAAGGACCCGCCGTGTCGCTCGGCCTGACCAAGTCCATGCTCAACAACGCCTACCGGCAGGTCGACGACTTCCTGGCCTTCGAGGCGATGGCCCAGGCCATCGCCTTCGACAGCAAGGAGTTCGCCGAGGGCGTCGCCGCATTCCTGGAAAAGCGCAAGGCGCGTTTCTCCGAAGTCTGACCAACGCGGGCGCCGGCCGCGCCGGCGCCGCCTGAGGCACAAGGCGGGATCGGGAGGACGGTATGGATTTTGCGCTGACGCCGGAACAGGAAGCGATCCGCGACGCGGTTACGGATATCGCCGGCCGGTTTGACGATGCCTACTGGCTGGAGAAGGACAAGGTCGGCGGCTTCCCGTTCGAGTTGCACAAGGCCTTCGCCGACGAGGGGTTTCTGGGCGTCTGCATCCCGGAGGAATACGGCGGCTCCGGCCTCGGCATCACCGAGGCGGCGATCATGATGCAGGCCATCAGCCAGTCGGGCGCCGGCATGTCCGGCGCCTCGGCGGTGCACATGAACATCTTCGGCCTCAATCCGGTGGTGGTGTTCGGCACGGACGAGCAGAAGCGCCGCATGTTGCCGCCGCTGGTGCGCGGCGAGGAAAAGGCCTGCTTCATGGTGACGGAGCCGGACGCCGGCCTGAACACCACGCGGCTGAAAACCCGCGCCGAACGACGCGGCGACCATTACATTCTCAGCGGCAAGAAAATCTGGATCTCGACGGCCCAGGTGGCCGAGAAGGCGCTGATCCTCGCCCGCACCACGCCAATCGAGGAGGTGCGCCGGCCCACCGACGGGCTCAGCCTGTTCTATACCGACGTCAATCGCGATTACGTCGAGATCCGTGAGATCGACAAGATGGGCCGCAAGGCCATCGACTCCAACCAGGTGTTCCTCGACGGCCTGCCCGTGCCGGCCAGCGACCTGATCGGCGAGGAAGGCAAGGGCTTCAATTACATCCTGCACGGGCTGAACCCGGAGCGCATCCTGATCGCCTCGGAGGCAATCGGCCTCGGCTTCGTCGCCCTGGAGCGCGCCACCGGCTACGCGAAGGAGCGCGTGGTGTTCGACCGGCCGATCGGCCAGAACCAGGCGATCCAGCATCCGCTGGCGGAAAGCTGGATGCAGCTTGAGGCGGCGCGGCTGATGACCATGAACGCCGCCTGGCGCTACGACAACGGCCTCTCCTGCGGGGCCGAGGCCAACAGCGCCAAATATCTGGGCGCCGAAGCCGGCTTCAAGGCCTGCCAGACGGCGGTGATGACCCATGGCGGCTTTGGCTACGCCCGCGACTTCCACGTGGAGCGCTATCTGCGCGAGGTGATGATCCCGCGCATCGCGCCGATCAGCCCGCAACTGATCCTGTGCTTCATCGCCGAGAAGGTGCTGGGGCTGCCCAAATCCTACTGACGACCGGCTGGGATCCCATTTGCGCGGGAATGCCCCAGGAGAGTGTTCCGAGAGAATGTTCCGGGAGAGTGTTCCGAGAGAATGTTCCAGGACATGAAGGACAGGAGACCAGCGTGAGCCAGAAACCTGAAGTCACCCTTTATCACTGGCCCCATTCCCGCTCCGCCACGGCGCTGGAGCTGATTGAGGAGCTGGGCGCGCCCTACCGTCTCGAAGTGATCGACATCACCAAAGGCGTGCAGAACGAGCCGGCATTCCTGGCCATCAACCCCATGGGCAAATTGCCGACGGTGAAAGTGGGCGATGCGGTCGTCACCGAGCAGGTCGCCATCTTCATCTATCTGTCCGACCTGTTCCCGGAAGCCGGGCTAACGCCGGCGATCGACGATCCGCTGCGCGGCCCGTGGCTGCGCTGGCTGGTGTATTACGCCGCAGCATTCGAGCCGGCGATGATGGACAAGGCGCTGAAGCGCGAGGCGCCGCAGAAAATGTCGTCGCCCTATGGCAGCTTCGAACTGGTGATGGAGACGGTGCGGGGACAGATCGGCAAGGGCCGCTATTTCCTCGGCGACCGCATGACCACCGCCGACGTGCTGTGGGCCTCGGCGCTGGGCTGGATGACCTCATTCGGTCTGGTGGAGAAGACGCCGGACATCGCCGCTTATCTGGAGCGTCTGGGCGAGCGTCCCGGCGCGAAGCGCGCCGCCGCCATCAACGAAAAAATCCTCGCCGCGCAAGCCTCCTGAGGCGTGCGCGGCATTGGAGCCTTTTCCCGTCAGATCGGGAAAGGCCCCTGTGTCGTTTATTTTGAGCGCATTCTGGTCGATCAGACGGCTCCGCCTGATCGAAAAGCGCTCTGACCCCACGCCCAGTTCTCACACCCTGCCTCCACGGAATCTTCCATGTCCCTGCCCGCCCCGACCTCCGCCAGCGCCCTTGATCTCAGAGGGCTGATCCGCCCCGGCGATACGGTCGTGGTTGGCCAGGGCACCGGCGAACCAACGGCGCTCACAGAGGCGCTGGTGGCGCAGGCGGGCGACATCGGGCCAGTCAGGGTGTTTCTCGGCGCCCTGTTTTCGCGCACCTTCTCGCCGGACGCTGCGCCGAACCTGTCGTTCACCGGCTATGGCGGCATCCAGCAGGCCGGCGCGCTGGCCCGCGCTGGCCGGCTCGATCCGGTGACCACCCACTACAGCCAGTTGCCCGGCCTGTTCGACAGCGACTTCCAGCGCGCCGACGTGGTGATGATGCAGCTCAGCCCTGGCCCGGACGGCCGGGCGCCGTCGCTGGGCATGATCTCCGACTATCTGGCCGCCGCCGCGCGCAAGGCGCGGGTGGTGATCGCCCAGCTCAATGGCCTGGCGCCATGGACGTTCGGGGCGGAGCTGCCCGCCGATGTGCGCGTCGATGTGTGTGTCCAGGATGACCGCGAGCCGGTGATCCTGGCCGCGGCGAAAGTGGGCCCCACCGAAGAAGCCATCGCCGCGCACGTCGCCGGCCTGGTTCCAGATGGCGCGGTGATCGAGATCGGCATCGGCGCGATGCCGGACGCCATCCTGTCGGCGTTGAAAGGCCACCGCGACCTGGGCTTCCATTCCGGCATGATCAGCGACCGCACGGTCGATCTGATCGAGGCCGGCGTCATCACCAATGCGCTGAAGCCATATGATGCGGGCGCATCGATCGCCGGCTGCCTGTTCGGCGGGCGGCGGCTGTTTGACTTCGCCCACAACAATACGGCATTGCAGATGCGCACGCCGGACTATACCCATGGCTTCGCGGCGCTGGCGCGGTTGCCGAAATTCACCGCCCTGAATTCGGCGGTGGAGGTCGATCTCACCGGCCAGGTCAACGCCGAGGTGGTTGGCGGCGCCTATGTGGGCGCCATCGGCGGCCAGGTGGACTTCGTGCGCGGCGCCATGGCCGCGCCTGGCGGCCGCTCGATCATCGCCCTGCCGGCGACGGCGAAGGGCGGCGCATTGAGCCGCATCGTCCCCACCCTCTCCGGCCCGGTGACGACGGCCCGGGGCGACGCGGACACCTTCGTCACCGAATTCGGCGTGGCTGAACTGCGCGGCCAGTCCCTGGCGGAGCGGGCCCGGCGGATGATCGCCATCGCCCACCCGGATTTCCGGGAAGAGCTGGAGCAGGCGGCGCACGCGTTTTTCCGCTCAGCCAGGGCGTGAAGGCGGACCGCAGTCCGCTCACCCGGATTGCCGCGTCAGCCTTGGGCGGCTTTCATCATCACCCGCAGACGCGCCCGCGCGCTGCATCTGACCTTGAACAACAGGACTGACATCATGAGCGGACCCCTCGCTGGCCTGCGCGTCGTTGAAATGGCCGGCATCGGCCCGGCCCCCATGGCGGCCATGCTGCTGGCCGACCTCGGCGCCACCGTCATTCGCATCGAGCGCCAGGCGCCGAGCGGTCTCGGCGTGCCGCGGCCACCGAAGTTCAATCTGCTGAACCGCAACCGCCACTCCGCCTCCTTCGATCTGAAGAGCGAGGAAGGCATCGAGGCGACGCTGGAACTGATTGAACAGGCCGACGCGCTGATCGAGGGTTTTCGCCCTGGCACGATGGAGCGGCTCGGTCTTGGCCCGGATGTCTGCCTCGCCCGCAACCCAAAGCTGGTTTATGGCCGCATGACGGGTTGGGGCCAGGAAGGCCCGCTGGCCAAGGTCGCTGGCCATGACATGAACTACCTCGGCCTCACCGGCGCCCTGGCCGCCATTGGCCGCAAGGACCAGCTGCCATCGCCGCCTTTGAACCTGGTGGCGGACTATGGCGGCGGCGCTCTGTATCTGGCCTTCGGCCTGGTGTCGGCGGTGCTGTCGGCGCGCCAGACCGGCGAAGGCCAGGTGGTCGACACCGCCATGGTCGACGGCGCAGCCTCGCTCATGCTCTCCGCCTACGGCCTGCACGAAGCCGGCCTGTACAGCGACAAGCGCGGTGACAACATCCTCGATTCCGGCGCCCCCTGGTACGACGTGTATGAATGCGCCGATGGCGGCCTGCTGGCCATCGCGCCGATCGAACAGAAGTTCCGCGACGAGTTCTACCAGATCGTCGGCATTGATCGCGCCAGCCTTGGCAACGACGACGACAAGGCCAATTGGCCGGCGGTGCGCGAGGTTTTGACCGCGAAAATCCGCGAGAAAACCCGCGCCGGGTGGGAGAAGGCCTTCGAAGGCTCCGACGCCTGCGTGTCGCCAGTGCTGAACATGGCCGAAGCCCCGACGCATCCGCACCTGGTCGCCCGCGGCACCTTCATCGACATCGACGGCGTCACCCAGCCCGGCCCGGCCCCGCGCTTCAGCAAGACCGTGCCGGCCAAACCGACCGGCCCCGAATTGCCTGGCGCCGGCACCGAGGCGGCGCTGGCCGAATGGGGTTTCTCGGCTGAACGCATCGCCGACATGAAGGCGCGCGGCGTCGTCGGCAACCGCTGACAGGCGACGCTGCTTCTCCTGAAGGCGCGTCTGCGAAACCGCGCCTGAAGGCCCCGCTGAACGGGAGCCTCGACGTCATGCCCGCGCCTGTTGCGGGCATCCACGTTTTGCCCACCAGGCCGCGCAGGCGGGCGCCGCCTTCATGGATGACCGGCACAAGCCCGGCCCGGGCGGCGGCAGAGCCATGACTGGCGCGGCGGGCCGGAGACCGGGGCCTCGTGGATCATCATGGAGGGTTCGCAGCAAGGCAGATGCGGGCAGGACGGCGTATGGGCCCGGCGCCACGCCGCGCTTTTCAGGGATCGTCCTGGAACGCAAGAACCTTTATCTTGAGCGAATTCTGGTCGACCAGACAATTCCGTTTGATCGGAAAGCGCTCTAATGAAGCAATCCTGAAAATCTCCGCAGCCTGACGTCCGCGCCTGTTGCGGACGTCCAGCGCCGGAGCGCGGCAAAGGCGACCATGACAGAAGCCACTCCTGACATCTCCGCCAGGCTCCGGTCTCCCGCCCGCCTCGACATTGTCATCGTCAACTGGAACGCGGGCGCGCTGCTGGCCGACTGCCTGAAGGCGCTGGCAGGCAGCACAATCGCCGGCGACCTGCATGTCTTCGTGGTCGACAACGCCTCGCACGACGGCTCGTGGCAGGCAGCCGAAGCCGCATATCCCATGCGCGTCACCCTGATGCGCAACCCGGACAATCGCGGCTTTGGCGCGGCCTGCAACCAGGCGGCGTTCGCCGGCGCGGCGCCGCACATCCTGTTTCTCAACCCTGACACCCGGGTGTTGCCCGATACGCTGGAAAAGGCGCTGGGGTTCATCGCCCAGCCCTTCCAGGGCGGCCAGCCGCCTGGCGTCACCGGCGTACAGCTTGTCGATGATGCGGGCGTGGTTCAACGCACCTGCGCCAATGCTCCCTCGGCCGGTCGTCTGCTCGGCCGGGCCCTGGCCATCGACAAGGTCGCGCCCGCGCTGGTGAAACCACTGTTCATGACCGGGTGGGACCATGGCGACACCCGCCCGGTAGCCCAGGTTATGGGCGCCTTCCTGCTCATTGGCCGGCCGCTGTTCACGCAGCTTGGCGGCTTCGACGAGCGGTTCTTCGTCTATTACGAGGACATGGACCTGTGTGTGCGCGCCGCCGCCGCCGGCCGCGCCGTCGTGCATGACGCCGGCGCCCAGGTCTGGCACCAGAGCCAGGGCACCACGGCCCAGGTGAAGGATCGGCGCCAGTTCTACTTCTGGCGCAGCGAGGCGCTGTTCGCGGCGAAGCACTACGGCCTGGCCACCGCCTGGGCCGTGCTGGCGGCGCAATTGCTGGTGCAAACGCCGCTACGGGTGGTGCAGACCCTGGCGCGCCGTCGCCCGGGAGAATGGCGGCAGGTTCTGCGCGGCGCCGGCATGTTATTGCGCGACCTGCCGGCGCTGGCCGGAAAGCTCAGGGACGCGGCGCGGCGCTGAACTCAGTTCTCCGGCGCATCGGGAGGCGGGCCAAGGCGGCCGCGCAGGCCCTCCATGGCCGCTTGCAACAGTCGGCGCGCGACGGCTGGGGCGTAGTGCTGGTCGCGCCAGTACAACAGGCACTGGGCCGGCAGATAGACGATCTGGCGCGCCCGGAAGCCGCGTGGCAAATGTCGCAAACGCAGCCCATAGACATTGTTGCGCACATAAGTCGCCATGCGGAACAGCTTCTGGCGCGGCATGGCCACGGAGCCGGCGCGGATCTGCCCTTCCCCAACCGTGTGGGGCATGGTCTGCTGCGGATCCAGCCAGATCGAGAAACCCGCCGCCCAGGCGCGGAAGCACCACTCCAGATCCACCGCGTCGATGAAATAATCATCACGAAACGGGCCCACGTGGCGAAACACGGCGATGTCGAGCAACGAGCCGGAGGTGGCCAGAAAATCCACCGGCATGGCGCCCACTGTCTCGTCTTCGCCGGATCGGCGGAACACGCGCGGCGCCTTGTAGCTTTCGCCAGCCGGTGAGACCATCAATGGTCCAACGATGGCTGGAAACGCCCCCGCCAGCACCAGTTGCGCCCGCGTGGCGGCCAGGCCGGCGACCATGCCTGGCGCCGGCCGTGAATCCTGATCGAACAGGCAGATCGCCTCGAAGCCGGCCAGGGCAGCGGCAAGCGTCAGCATGTTGAGCGCCGTGGCGATGCCGAAATTAACCGGCGCCTCAATCAACTCCACTCCCGGCGCCAGGGCCAGCAGTTCCTCACGCAGCCCCGCGTCCAGCCGGCCGTTGACGAACAGATAGACCTGGCCAACCTCGGGCGAAACGGCGGCGATCAGCGCCAGCAACCGGGAGCGGTCAGGGCCGAACAGCACCACGCCGGCGGCGATCCCCGTTGCCGCTGGCGGCGTCTGCTCTCCGGTCGGAATGGGTCCGCTCATGCCGGCTTGGGTCCTTGCGCTGGGCAACCTGCCAAGAGCGTTTGCCACGGGCGTTTGCCAGATCGTCCGGTCCGGCCTGACCGGCGCCTCACCCCTCATACTGGGCGTCGGTCACATGTTCCAGCCAGGTCACGGCGCTGCCGTCGATAACTTCCTGAATGGCCATGTGGGTCATCGCCACATCTGGCGCCGCGCCATGCCAGTGTTTCTCGCCAGCGGGAAACCACACAACGTCGCCAGGGCGGATTTCCTCCACCGGCCCGCCCTCCCGCTGTACGCGGCCAACCCCGGCGGTGACGACAAGCGTCTGCCCGGCAGGGTGCGTGTGCCAGGCGGTGCGGGCGCCCGGCTCAAACGTAACGCTGGCGCCAGCGACGCGCCCCGGCGCCTCGGCCGCGAACAGCGGATCAATGCGCACAACCCCGGTAAACCAGTCCTGCGGTCCTTTGGCGGAGACGTTGGCGCCGACGCGGGTGATCCTCATGGCTGTATCCTTCTTGAGCGACAGGGAGCCCCGGTACACTATCCGGACGCTGGCTGCCGGGCCACCAGGCGCCCAACACAAAACGCTGCATACGAAAGCTGCCAGCATGGGACATATATCGGCCCGAAGCCGTGCGGCGGCGAGGGCCATATGGCATTTTTCAGCGAAACAAGACGGCGGAAGCGCTGAACAGCTTGTCGCCCCCTTCCCATGCGCGTAGCCGAGTGCTCCAAAAGGAAAACCCCCGGACGCCAATGCGTTCGGGGGTTATTGTGTTTTGGTTGCGGGGGCAGGATCTAATCTTTACTTGCTACCTGAGCAAGTAAAGATGGTTGCGGGGACCGGCGTCGATCATAACTTGCGATCGACGCCGGTAAAGATGGTTGCGGGAGGGCGCAACCATCTTTACTTGCAAGCCTCTTGCAATGAACCGTCGAAGGTCACCGCTGAGGAAGCTGTAGGTGAAGTTCAAAGCTTTCTCACAAATCTTTTTCAGACAGCAGCTTAGAAGAAGGACGGAGCCGGGTGGTGGGGGGGGCGGCGCTATTCTTCCTTCAATTTCCCTAGTCTTCGAGAATCTGGCAGGTGCAGAGAGAGCACCGCGAACTCAGCGTAGAAGCATCTGGGGGAATCGTGCAGACGAGCTGCTACGGATCTCAAATCAGGTCATGCAACTCTTTTAAGAATGCAGCGATGTTCTCTTCGTTACGCTTATAGTACGTCCAAGGCCCGACCCGGCGCGATGTAACCAGCTTTGCGCGTTGCAAAGCCGTCAAGTATTGCGAAATGGTCGATTGGGATAAGCCAGCGCGCTCCTGGATGATGCTCACGCATACCCCAACTTCGTCGGGATCGACATCCTGTTCGGGGTAGTTCTTTCGTGGCTCCTTGAGCTTGGCCAGGATTGCCAAGCGAGCTGGATTGTCGAGTGCCTTGAGGGCTTCACTGACATCGATAGCCATGATCTTCCGCCGTAGAGATTTTTCACGATATTACGATACCTCGGTATCGTATGCAACGGACCGCCAATCTTCACGACCAGCAGGAATCCAAACCGGTTCCCGCTGGCTGACCGTGAAGGGGCTAGTACCACGAGGGCTTGTCGCCTTCGGTGCCGGGCTTGTTGACACCGACTGACCCGCGCACATAGCGCGTCGGGTCCAGCGACAGTTTCACCACCAGGTCGGCGATACTCTTGCGGGACACTTCCGTGCCCTTAAAGGGTTCGCCCTTCTGGGTAAGCTCATACTCCACCTCGTCGACGTCGGTGAGCCACGCCGGCCGCACGATGGTATAGTCCAGCTTTGAAGCCTCGATAACCTGAGTAGCCGCGCTGTAGGGCTCCAGGTATCCCCCGTCGAGCATCTGGTGATTCCACTTACCGAACTCCCCTGGGACCTCGTCGTAAATGCCCAGGGTCGATATCCAGATCAGGCGATGGACACCCGCCGCTTCCAGTGCCGCGACGACCGACCTTGCCTGGTCTTCAATGTCGTCCCCTCCCAGATTGGCATAGACTATGTCCTTGCCTTCTACGACCTGTCGCAGGTGGTCGGTGTCGGTCACGTCACCCTCAACAATCTCGACGCGATCACCTGCCAGATTTCGCAGGCGCTCGGACCTTCGCAGATAAAGGGTCAGGTCGAGACCTTCCTCATCGACAAAATGACTCACTGCATGGCGCGCTATCTTGCCGGCAGCGCCCAATACCAAGACCTTGGTCATGACGTATCTCCTTCTTTGATGATCTCCACCATTGGAGAACTGCTTTGAGTTGCTGTTTCGGGACTTCGCGCCCCATGACATGTACCGGCTCAGTCAGCCTGGGCGCCAAACCGGGGCACGATGTGCAAACCAAGCTCTTCGACTACTTCGGGAGCTGGTCGACGACCGTATTTGAGATTGAGGATGACGTGATCCACACCGATCCCCTCGAGGGCTTCCAGCAGCTTCACGAGATAGTCTCTCCCAAGCATGAACCCCAAATGGATCGGAGTCGGCGGCGTCGCGGGATGCGTGTCGAGATCGATGTAAAGGGACTGGAGGAATGGTTTGTAGACATCGCCCACTTGCGTCGAGACTGTCTGGCGCCAGCTCTCCACAACTTGCTGCTGCGCCTGGGGTGGGCGTGGATATGTTATCCAACCGCTGCTCTCCCGCGCGATCCACTCAAGGGATTGACGACTGTTGCCGGTTACGAAGAACGGGATCTCATTCGTGGTCGGTTTCGGGATCAGGTCAGCGTTTGCCAGGAGTCCGCGACTCCATTGCAACGGCTCGAAGCTGGTGCGCTGCGCGCGTCGAATGATATCCAGGTTCTCGCGAAAGATTTCCGCCCGTTTATCAGGATCCAACCCGAACGCGGGAAACTCAACAGGTCGATCGCCGGACGCGACGCCTAGAAGCAGCCGACCCTCGCTGAGCTGGTCCACGCTAGCTGCTGCCTTCGCGGTATGGAGGGGATGGCGCAGGGGGATCGCGATTGATGCGGTGCCGAGCGCAATTTTCGACGTCTGTGCGGCGATGAAGCCAAGATAGACCCACGGATCGAAAACCTGCCCTACATCGCCAAAGCTCGGGTCGCGCAAAGGCACATCGCGAAACCAGAGCGTTGAAAATCCCAGCTCCTCAGAGCGCTTTGCCAGCTCAACCTGATTGCGCATGGTCGGCATATCGCCGTCAAACGCTTCGATAGGGAAAAACAAGCCGACGCTGAGCTTTCCACGCCTGAACGTGTGCCGGAATCCGCGATGCTGATCGTAGGAGATTGGACTTGGCTGATACATAGTCTG
This sequence comes from Camelimonas sp. ID_303_24, assembly GCF_053543495.1. Taxonomy (NCBI): domain Bacteria; kingdom Pseudomonadati; phylum Pseudomonadota; class Alphaproteobacteria; order Hyphomicrobiales; family Chelatococcaceae; genus Camelimonas; species Camelimonas sp. ID_303_24. The sequence continues at coordinate 35,023 of NZ_JBLLJM010000001.1, read as the reverse complement.
GATTCCGTTCGCTGTCGTTGGTTTCCTCATCATAATAACTGGATATCGGGATATGTCAATATCCCAAAATCTAGAAATGCGTCGCTCGGCCAGTGTCTCTTGTAGTGCATAAGGAGTTTATGGTGGCGATCCGGCAAATCGGGTTACGTAACTCCACACGCGGATCGCCGACCTCCCGTTATACCGGCCGAGGCGGCCGACCTATCTGCCGACCGCTGCGCAACTTAGGCGAGCCATGGTCCGCCCGAGTACGCTTTGTCGCGGTAGCGGCCTAACCTGCGTCAGGCTCCGGTAGGAATGCGAGCAATAACTTTGATCTCGAAGTCGAAGCCAGCGAGCCAGTTGACGCCGATGGCCGTCCAGTTCGGATACGGAGCTTGCGGGAAGGCTTCGTTCTTCACGGTCATAAATGTTTCGAATTGCCTCTCGGGATCGGTGTGGAAGGTCGTCACGTCGACGATGTCGTCGAACGTGCAGCCCCCGGCGGCGAGAGTGGCGCGCAGGTTGGCGAAGGCGAGGCGAACCTGCTCGGCATAGTCCGGCTCTGGTGAGCCATCAGTTCGGCTACCGACTTGGCCAGACACGAACAGCAGATCGCCAGAACGGATCGCAGCCGAATATCCATGAGCTTCATAGAGTGAGTGGCGGTCAGCAGGGAAAACAGCTTGAGGCTGGGGCATGACATGGTCCTTTCAGGTCTCTTCTCCCGCATAAGGCCGATCGGGCCGCGGGACTTCACAGCAACTGGCACATTTGATATACGGGCCGTATGTGGAAATAATTCATATACGGCCCGTATGTCAACCTGCATACGGACCGTATATGAGAAGAGGTTGGACATGCCCCCCCGAAGCCGCGTCGAAACGATGGAAGAGAATCGTGCCAAGCTAATCGCGGCAGCGCGCAAAGCGTTCGCAGAGAAAGGATTTGCCGCAGCGTCGATGGACGACTTGGCCGCCGATGCAGGGCTGACGCGAGGCGCCCTCTACCATAATTTCGGCGACAAGAAGGGCCTGTTGGCCGCCGTCGTTGCCGAGGTCGATGGAGAGATGGCAACGCGTGCGCGAAAGGCAGCGTTAGGGAAGAAAAGCGGGTGGGAGCAATTGTTGGCGGAAGGCGTTGCCTATATCGAAATGGCACTTGAACCCGAAGTCCAGCGGATCGTTTTACTGGATGGCCCGGCCTTTCTGGGCGACCCATCGCAATGGCCGAGCCAGAATGCGTGTCTCCAAATGACGAAGCAGGCCGTCACCGGGTTGGTCTCAGATGGGACTATCAAGCCGGTAGATGTTGATGCAGCATCTCGACTGCTTTCGGGCGCAGCGTTGACGGCCGCCTTGTGGGTAGCGGCGAGCGAAGAACCGCGAGCGGCTCTTCCCAGAGCCGTTGAGGCGTTTCAATTTATGGCTTCGGGACTTCTGGCGTAGTCAGGCTAGCTGCCCCCTACGCCCACCCGTCATGCCTTGTCGCTTGCCGATCCGCGGTCGCTCGCCGGGAGTTCGCCGCGGATGACGTCAAGATAGTAGCTGTCCTGCGCCTGGACTTCCTGTGCCGCCTTGAGCGCTTGATGCGCAAGCCCGGCCGGAAGGATGACCGTACCGGCACCGTCGGCAAATACGTAGTCGCCGGGGACGACCGTTACGCCCGCGAGATTGACGGGTTCGTTTACTGCGACAGGCATTAAGTCCCCCGTTCCAGCCCTTAGCGTGGTCCCCCGGCAATAGAAGACTGGTTCGTAAGTCGCGAGTTCCTCGAAGTCGCGCAGGCGACCGTCTGTGATCATGCCGGCGAGTTCCAGATTGTGCAGCCGCGAGAGTTTCGTTCCGCCGCCAACCGAAACGTCCGAATGGCCGCTGCTGTCCAACACGAGAACCTTGCCTTTGGGCGCTGCGCCGACGGCCTCGTAAAACAGACGGGAGAAGCTGTTTACATTCTCGTCGAAGAGATCATCGCGCAATGGCAGCATACGCATGGTGACGGCCGGCCCAAAGAGCACCTTCCCAGGCGTCGGAGAGACGAGATCGAGCAGTGGGCTCGGTGGTTGCAGATGCGCCCAAGGGCATCACAAACAGATGCCGATGTCACGGATTTCCAAATGTCGTCGATATCTTCCATCATTCGGTCCTTTCAAACTATGCTCAATCGCCCCACGCCATGGCTTTGGAGCCAAAGCCTGCGATAAGCGCGGCCAATACGCCGACGATGACCACATATGCGAGCAATGCCTGCCAAGCCGCCCCTGGGAATCCGGTCAGCAACAGGGTGTCATTGCCACCTGGAATGAGCACTGCGCCCAGGCCCATAAGAATTCCGCCCGTCAGATGACGTAGCATGCCGCCCCAGGTCGGAAGCTTGAAGCGGAACGCTCTGTTGCGAAGAAGTGAAGAGGCGATGCTCCCCAAAGACATTCCCATCACAGCGACCGCACCGGCAACGGGCACGCTCACCACGGCCTCGATGGAGGCCGTTATCGAGAAAAGCGGCGCTACGCTCGCGAGCGTTGCAAAGCTTACGCCAATCAGGCCCATGGAAACGGTAAGAACACGGAAGTTGGCACGGTCGCGACGGGCGAGAAAAAATCGGATTCCAACGACCACAATGATCAGCCCAACGAACAGCATGGCGCCCCCGAGCAACGGCAAGCTCAGCGGAGGGTGCTCAGGAAGTAGTTTTGCGATCGGTTCGACGAAGGTGACAAGGAAGATGCCCACAAACACCAGGCTGACCTGGATATCACCGTTGCCGATATGGCCAATGGATCCGAAAACGCAGGCGCCATTTACGTAGCTGCCAAGCGCGAAAAGGATTGCACCCGCAAGCAGATATTCTATCGGTAGCCAACCTGCGGGCATGAACGGTGCGACGTCAAGAATGGCGTAGACAACTCCCGCCCATAGAGCACTTTCCAGCAGGGCAATCGATCTGGCAGGCCGCTTACGCAACACCCAGTCGGCCGTAGCGATCACGGTGCATATCGAACCGCGATTGAGCGCAAATCCGAGGATGAACGCGAGCGCCGCAATCAACAATGCGCCCAGCCAGTCTGTTGCGGACATGCTGGAGAACGATAGTTCAGGGAAAATGCTCGTCATTTCATAACCATTGCTTGGGCGTCGCGGCGCGTGTCGCTACGCTGATATCATTGGACAAGTTGCTCGGCAGTCGCCGTTCATTCTATGTCGACGACCACTCGCCCACGTATCTTGCCTTCCAGTATATCGGTTGCGGCCGACTGCACGTCGGCAAGCTGAATGGAACTGGTCATGGCGGCCAGCTTGTCACGGTCGAGGTCACGGGCGATCCGATCCCAAGCTTCCAGTCGCAAAGACTTTCTTGCTCTCACCGAGTCGATGCCGAGTAGTGCCACACTTCGCAGTATGAAAGGAGCGACAGAGGTTGGCAGATCCATGCCACCGGCAAGGCCGCAAGCAGCGACGGCTCCGCCGTATTGAATGCTCGAAAGAAGATTGGCCAAGGTGCTGGAGCCGACCGAGTCGACTCCGACCGCCCAACGCTCTTTTGCCAGCGGGCGGCCCGGACCTGAAAGCTCGGAACGCTCGATAATCTCGGTCGCTCCGAGTTCACTGAGATAATCCGTTTCGCTGACACGTCCCGTCGAGGCAACAACGTGCCAGCCGGCCTTGGCGAGAAAGGCGATGGCCATCGATCCGACACCCCCAGCCGCACCGGTCACGATCGCTGGGCCGTCACCCGGGTTGCACCCGTGCCGTTCCAGCGCAAGTACCGACAGCATTGCTGTGAAGCCCGCCGTACCAACTGCCATGGCCTGAGATGGCGTCAGCCCCTTCGGCAACGGAATAAGCCAGTCGCCCCGGACCCTTGCTTTCTCGGCATATGACCCCAGGTGAGTCTCGCCGGTTCCCCAGCCGTTGAGGATCACACGATCACCCACCTGAAAGTCTGGGTTATCGGAAGCCTCCACGATACCCGCGCAGTCAACCCCGGGAATCATGGGAAACCGACGCACCACCGGGCTCTTGCCGGTCAAGGCCAACCCGTCCTTGTAGTTGAGCGTGGAGTGGGTCACCCGGATTGTGACGTCACCATCCATCAGATCGTCGACCTTGAAATCCTTGAGGGCGACAGTCTGGCCGTCGTCGGTCTTTTCGATAACCACCGCCTTGAAACTACTCATGAAGATTTTCTCCCCAGCAACCGAAAGCCCCGAACGAAGTCGATCACCTTCTCAGTAGACATCTCACAGGGCTTGAGCGAAGTGTTGCCCGACCCCAGACGATACATATTGAAACTGACGATATCGGTTCCCGCCAATTCGCGAGCGAAGAGGCTGTTGCGTCGCGCGTCGTCAGATCGACGGACACTGACGCCATACCGACCGCCCTGGTAGACACCTTCGCTGTACCCCGAAGGCAAAGCGGCTAGTGCAGTTTCGAAGTCGGCATTCCCATCTACGTTCCCGCACGTCGATCGCGCCGCGCATCCGTCATGCCGTCCAGGACCTTTTCGCAGGGCCATTGGATCATCGGAAGTTCGATCGCTAGGCAACATCTTCGACCACCAGCTTCCGCCCCTTGAACTCCACTGTTTCGCCAGCTCGAGCGCCTTCAAGTGCTTCGAAGATCGGGGCCATCGTAGAAATCCCCATCATCTCGCGACCGTCGATCGTGAATCTGCCGGTGGACACGGCTATGACGAACTCGCGACCCGATAGCCGGACGAGAGCGCCAGCGGTTACGGTCGACTTCGGGCCAAAGTCGATCTTGTTTAACGTTTCAAGCTTGTCGCCATAGTCGTGAAGGGTATCGTCGAGCGCCTCGGAAAAATCGCTGGCGGTTTCAGCCTGGGCTTGCTCATCGTTTTCGATCGGCTCACTGCGATCTAGCCGAGCGTCCGCAACATAGTCGAGATATTCTTCCCTGGCGCTCTGAAAGGCGGCAGTTTCAAGCGAAAGCATGGTCTCTTTGATCAGGTTCTTGTCCATCATTGCTCTTCCTTGGGGTCTGATTGTCTGGGTCCTTACGATCGGCCATGGACGCTGCCCGATGGCCAGACAGTGCTCACTCGTCGTCGGCGAGTTCCGTGCCCTGATATGGAATCCGGTTCAGTCGGGAATCTCGCAGAATGCTCGTAACCAGCCACACATACGACTGCTCCGCGGTGTCAAAGCCGAGCACCGAGTACGATTGACCGAACGGGCAGTCAGGAAAGTCCGGGAAACCTATGCGAAGTACGTAGCGCTCGGGGTCGTTATCGAATTCCCGCTTGTAGACTTTGCGAAGGCCGTATCTGCTCGGGACATCGTTGTCCCCAACGACATCCGTGTCACGCTTTGCGAGCAGCCGGTCGGCCAAACCACTGTCGCCGATCTCATCAAATATATCGAAGGCATCCACGAGCAATCCCTTGCTTTTGGATCCTCGATCGGAAATGGCATAGATGTTGGATGCGTCCTCGCCATCCCGGCCGCTCACCAAGCGGAGCGCGGAGTCGACCTGGATGTTGCTCGACTCGAGCTCGGAGCCGAGCACCAGATCAAAAAGTCTGCCATCTTTAATGCGGTATTCACGCTCATAACCTTGGCTCACGAGCTGGTTCACCGCCTCAACAACATCAGATACTCTTAGTCTCATCTGCATCTCCTTTGGTGTTATTCGGCCATCAGGGGCGCTCGGATGTATCAACGAGCACAATGCTTATGATTGCATCCTGACGAACGAATTCCCAATGTGCTGTGACTATAGTTTTGATGCGGAGCAGGCATGTCGCGTCATGCTGGCGCGATCACCTCTCAAGCGTTCCACCCGCCGTCGACGTTGAGGTATTCACCATTGATGAAGGCAGCTTTCGGGCTGCACAGAAAATGCGATCGATGCGGCTATTTCTGCTGTCTTTCCATAGCGTCCGACACTTGTGAGCCCGACTTTTGCGTCATACCCTGGTGTCCCCCGAGGAGGTGCAAGCTCTGTGTCGATGGGCCGGGGCTGGTGTCCGTTGACGGTCACCAGTCGGACCGGGCCCGCGTGAAAGTCCGCGAGTGAAGCCACTCAGGGCGAACTTGCTGGTGATGTAGAGCGTGATTCCTGCGCAGTCGTAGCTATGCTCGAGAGACCGGCTCTTGTGCACCTATTCCGTGCGATCCGCGACGCGGCCGCTGGAGCCCTCACCCCCCATACCGCTCAGTCTTGATCACATCCGGGGCCAGTCCCGAAGCGAGAACGCCATCAGCGGCAATATTGACGAAGCCGTTCGATCCGCAGATGAAGACATGCGCAGGCGTAGAAGGCATGCGGCCAACGACGTCCTTGATCATTGCTTCGTCCACCCGACGCGCAAAATCCGAGGCTCGCCAAGGTGCCTCGCGGGTAATCGCCAGGGTCAGTGCGAAGTTAGGGTCGCCTTCTTCGCTGGAAATGAGTTCCTCGGCGAAGAGGGCGTCGTTTCTCGTACGGGCGGACAGGAGAAGCGCTGTCGGAACGGTAAGCGCGACTGAACGCCTGTGCCGGATCATCGACATGAACGGCGCCACACCGGACCCCGCGCCGATCAAAAGGATCGGGCCGCTTTCTGGCTCCGGCCACAAGAAATGGCCCCCTAAAGGACCGCGCAGTTCAATTTCGTCTCCAGCGACGGCGACTTCGTGGAAGTAGGCAGAGACCTCGCCCTGCAGGTTTTCGATGACGAGCTCAATAGCGTCAGAGCGAGATGGATCGGATGCGATCGAGTAGCTTCGCATCGCCGAGTATCCATCAGGGGCCGTCAGTCGAATGTCGACATGCTGTCCGGCGACATGCGTGAAAGGCTGTGCCAGACGCAGAAAAAAGCTCTTGATGCTCGGCGTGCGTTGGACGATCTCGGAGATCGTTCCGATCTGCCAACCGATCGGCGTGGTACGCTCAATCACCGGAATATCGCTGCTCCTTCCACGGATCGCCGTAGATATGATAGCCGCGCAGTTCCCAAAATCCGGGCTCATCGCGTTCAGTGAACTGGAGCCCGTTCACCCATTTTGCAGACTTCCAGAAGTAAAGGTGTGGAACGAGCAGGCGTGCGGGTCCTCCATGATCGCGCGGGATCGCTTTTCCTTCATACTTCAACGCGACCATCGCCTTGCCGGACGCAAGATCCGCTAGCGGGACATTGGTCGAGTATCCATCGAAGCTGTGGGCGAGAAGGAAGTCGGTGGGATGCTCGACTCCGGCGTCGGCAAGGATATCGTCGATCAGCACACCTTCCCATGCGGTGTTCAGCTTCGACCAAGACGTCACGCAGTGGATATCCCGCGTCATCTTCGTCATCGGCAGGGAGTTGAACTCCGCCCAATTCCAAGCCTTCACGGGCCGTGGGCCGATCTTGAGTGTGAATTTCCAGTCCCCCGGCTCGATGTTCGGCGTCGGCCCTGCGGTGAGGACAGGAAAATAGTCGACAAGATGTTGACCGGGCGGAATCCGTTCCGACTGGTCTCCTCCCGATGGGCGGCCGGTGAACCCTCTGGTAGCCATTCGAAGTCCCCTTGCTTCTAGTGAGTCGACACGCGCGGAGATGTTCCGGCCTGAAAAGGCCGCTTTACACAGACCTCGACCTGTCGCCGCAGATAATATATGACTGACTCATACTTATAACGCTGTGTGGCTGAGAGCGCAATGGATAGAAACGTCTCCGAGCGGCTGGTGAACCTTCTGGGCGCCTTGGCCGTAGGGGTAAACGACCGCATGCACGCCGCGATTGCGCAAACAATGCAGGACGGTGGAGGAACCGTTGCCGCCCTGGTAGCGATCGGTCATGCCCCCGGAATGACGATCGAACAGTTGAGCCGGGTTCTGACCATCACGCATGGTGGAGCTGTCCGGTTGGTCGACCGTTTGCTAGAACGGGGGCTTGTCGAGAAACGCCCTTCACGCACTGATCGCCGAGCCTTCAACCTCGTCTTGACGCCCAGCGCGAAACAACAGCGCGAACAGGTGCTGGAACATCGTCGAGAGGCGCTGACGTGGGCAGTCGGACACGTGCCACACGAGCATCTCGCTGCTTTCGAGAGTGTCGCCGAGACCTTGGTTGCAGCGCTGGCGAGCGACCCACTTTCCGCGCTGACGACATGCCGATATTGCGACGAGAAACGTTGCACCTCATGTCCAATGGAAACGTTCGGCCCCATAGTAATGAAACAATAGACAGAACGGCGGTAGGCATGGAGTTCAATCAGATACGATATTTCCTGAATCTGGCGGATTCTCTGAACTTCACCGAAGCGGCCATGCGCAGCGGTGTTTCGCAACCCACGCTCACACGCGCGATCCAACGACTTGAGGAGGAACTGGGTGGCACCCTGGTTTATCGTGATGGGAAAGACAGCCGTCTCACAGCTCTAGGCCGTGATATCCGTTCAGAGTTTGCTTCGATAGCGGAAGGTGAACAGCGGGTCCGCGCACTCTCCCTCAATCGGGTTCGGGGAAGACGAGAGACGTTAACCGTGGGCGTCGTCAACACGATTGCACCAAGGCTAATCACTGGGTTCATCGCCCATGCCCTGCAACAGTTGCCAATGCTCGAACTGGTTGTCCGGCCGATCACCCGCGAAGAGGCCGTTGAGTGTCTGCTGAGCGGTCGGCTCGATGGCTGCTTCTGTTCCGATCCGATGGCGGGTAACGCCAAGATCGCCACCGCTGAGATGTTCCGCGAGCGGCTGTTATTGGCCATGGCGGAGCAGCACCCTTTAGCCGGTCGGGAAGTGATCTCGCTCGCCGAACTCGCTGAGCAACCTTATCTTGATCGCCTTCATTGTGAATTTCGCTCTCGCGTCAACGAGCATCTTCGCGAACGCGCTATCGTCATGGTCCCGCGGCTAAGATCTGAACGGGAGGATCTAATCCAGCAGGCGGTGGCCGAAGGCGCCGGTGTCTGCATGCTGCCCGAAAACTCGGCCATCGTCGCCGGCCTGACCCTTCGCCCGGTTGAAACGCTCGACCTTACCCGGACGATCGGTTTCCAGTCAGTTTCTGGCTCAGGAACAGCGGCGGTCCTGCGCCAGCTTCGAATGCTGGTCGAACGCCATGGGTGGTAGTGTAGACCATCGCGTTGGCTTGACCGCTGGCAACACTGAGGCGAAGCATTGAAACTATAGCCGTGCCGTATTGGACACCTTCGGATTGAATAGCCACTTTAGCGGCAGACATTCGAAGGAGAAAAACATGGCTACATACAAGAAAACAGACGCCGCGATCGCAAGGCTCTCACCCGAGGAATACCGGGTGACGCAGCAAAGCGGCACCGAGCGGCCGGGCACCGGTGCTCTTCTCCACAATGATGAGGCCGGCATCTACGTCGACATCGTCTCGGGTGAACCTTTGTTCGCATCGTCGGACAAATTCGAGTCCGGTTGTGGCTGGCCCAGCTTCACGAAGCCGATCGAGCCGCTGAACATCAACGAGCTGCGTGACACCAGTCACGGCATGGTCCGCACGGAAGTGCGCTCGACACATGGCGATAGCCACCTTGGCCACGTCTTCCCTGACGGGCCGACCGACCGTGGCGGCTTGCGCTACTGCATCAATTCCGCGTCGCTGCGCTTCATCCCACGCGAGGAGATGGAGGCGCAAGGATACGGTGACTATCTCAACCAGGTAGAGGATATCTAGATGACAACCGAACGTGCTGTACTGGCTGGTGGCTGCTTTTGGGGCATGCAGGATCTCATTCGAAAGAAGTGGGGCGTGATCTCAACGAGAGTCGGTTATACCGGCGGGGACGTGCCCAATGCGACCTATCGCAATCACGGAACGCATGCCGAGGCGATCGAGATCATCTTCGATCCTCAGAAAATCAGCTATCGCCGACTGCTGGAGTTCTTTTTCCAGATCCATGATCCGACCACGCTGGATCAGCAGGGCAATGACTTCGGTAAGAGCTATCGCTCAGCGATCTACTTCACGAGTGACGAACAGAAGAATGTTGCTCTGGATACGATCGCGGACGTCGAAGCTTCCGGCTTGTGGCCCGGCAAGGTGGTCACGGAGGTCGAGCCGGTAGGTGACTTCTGGGAAGCCGAGCCGGAACACCAGGATTACCTGGAGCGCATCCCGCACGGATACTCGTGCCATTTCGCGCGCCCCAACTGGGTTCTGCCGCGCCGAACAGACACGGCGGCCTAACAGGTATGTGGCTCGCGGTGCAATGCCGCGAGCCACCAACGGGAGAACATCATGAAAACTGGAATTGTAGGGTCGCCATCTCCGCCGTTGGAGAATGTTCAGTGGATCGATGGGAATGGCAATCAGCGTGATCCGCTGTCTCTGGAAGAGCTGGGTACGGGCTTCAAGATCCTGTATTTCTTTCAAGACTGGTGCGCCGGCTGTCACACACATGGTTTTCCCACGCTTGCCCTCCTCCTCGAAATCGGCCTTGCGCTCGGCATCGACCAGCGCCGAGGCGGGATCGGGGAAACGGCTGGCCGGATAGGTGGCGGCCTCCGAGCGCTGCGCCTCGACGAAGATGGCCCAGCCTGAGCCGAGGCGGCGGAAGGCGTTGTTCAGCCGTCCGGCCACCGCGACCAGTTCGGCCGCGACGGCGGAATCCAGATCGGGCCCGCGAAACTTCGCGGTCCGCTGGAATGAACCGTCCTTGTTGAGCACGACGCCCGAGCCGATCAGCGCCACCCAGGGGAGATAATCGGCGAGGCGGGATGCGGTGCGGCGGTATTCCGCGAGATTCATCATGGCTCGGACCTCACACCGAGAGAAAAGCCGGGATGCGCAGGTGGCGGCGCGCGACCTCGACGAAGAACGGATCGCGCTTGGCCGCCCAGACGGCAGCGATGTGACCGACCGCCCAGATCAGGATGCCGGCGAGCCAGAGCTGAAGGCCGAGGCCGACCGCACCGGCGAGCGTGCCGTTCAGGATGGCGACGGAGCGCGGCGCCCCGCCGAGCAGGATCGGCTCGGTCAGGGCGCGGTGAACCGGGATCGAGAAACCCGGCACTTCGTCGAGCGCTTCGAACGCGAGCGCCATCAGACGAGCGCCCCGCCGCCGAAGCTGAAAAAGGACAGGAAGAAGCTCGACGCCGCAAAGGCGATGGAGATCCCGAATACGATCTGGATCAGGCGCCTGAAACCGCCGCCGGTGTCGCCGAAGGCCAGCGTCAGGCCTGTGACGATGATGATGATCACGGCGACGATCTTCGCCACTGGCCCTTCTACGGATTCGAGAATGGATTGCAGCGGCGCTTCCCAGGGCATCGAGGAGCCCGAGGCAAGGGCCGGAGACGTCATCAGGCTCGCGCAGGCGACGATGGCAGCGGTTGCGACATGGTGGCGGATACGAAAGGCGCGACGGATCATTCAGTTTCTCCAGTGTTGTAAGCGGTGTCGGGTTCTGAAGTGGCGGGTGAAATCCGGTAGTCGCCGTCCGGCCCAAGCCCGTCGACGCGGGCAAGCTCGGCAAGGCGTCGCGCTGAACCGCGACCAGCGAGAACGGCGACGAGATCGATGGTCTCCGCGATCATGGCGCGGGGGACGGTAACGACAGCTTCTTGGATGAGTTGTTCGAGACGGCGCAGCGCCCCGATCCCGGAGCCGGCATGAATAGTCCCGATGCCGCCAGGGTGTCCGGTGCCCCAGGCTTTGAGGAGATCGAGCGCCTCGGCCCCACGCACCTCGCCGATGGGGATTCGATCGGGGCGCAGGCGCAGGGACGACCGCACCAGTTCGGCCAAGGTGGCGACGCCATCCTTGGTCCGCATGGCGACGAGATTAGGCGCGGCGCATTGCAGCTCGCGGGTATCCTCGATGATGACGACGCGATCCTGCGTCTTCGCCACCTCAGCGAGTAGTGCGTTCGTGAGCGTCGTTTTGCCTGTGCTCGTGCCGCCGGCAACCAGTATATTGGCGCAAGATGCAACGGCCGCGCGCAGCGTCTCGGCCTGATCGGCATCCATGATGCCCGCCGCAACATAGTCGTCCAGGCTGAACACGGCGACGGCGGGCTTGCGAATGGCAAAGGCGGGCGCAGCGACGACGGGCGGCAGCAATCCCTCAAAGCGCTCCCCGGTTTCCGGCAGTTCGGCCGAGACGCGCGGGCTGCGCGTATGCACTTCGACGCCCACATGGTGGGCCACCAGCCGCACGATGCGCTCGCCGTCTGTGGCGGAGAGTATCTCGCCGGTATCTGACAGACCCTCCGACAGCCGGTCCACCCAGATCCGGCCATCGGGGTTCAGCATGACCTCGACAACAGATGGGTCTTGCAGGAGGTTCGAGATGGCAGGCCCGAGCGCCGTCCGGAGCATGCGCGCGCTGCGGTCCACACTTGCCTGTTCGTGGTTGATGCCTGCCATCTCGTCCCCGTTCCACCGGGGAGGCGAGAGAAGATCCCCGGATGGGGATCACTAAAAGAGCCGCAACACGGACCGATTCAACAAGTTTCGGCCGTCGTAGTAGTGTGGGATAAAAATACAGGAGATTGGCGGTTGTGCCTCTCAGCACCAAGATGGAGCTGCATAGTTGAACCGTTTGGCAAGAGCGGAGCGACTCGACGAGTCATACCGCTTCGCGGGACAGAGCTGCCATTCGCTACGGCAGCGACCAGTGTTCGCTTCTGGGTGGATTCCTGCTCGACCGCTTCTGAGCGGCGGAGATGGGAAAGCAGCCATCCAAGTGGCCGCCGCAGTTCGAATGCAAAGCGCTCGATCTCAGCCATCGCGGGTTCCGGAACACTGGAGAGACGTAGTGAAAAAGAACAGACCTCGTCGTCGACGAGCCGCTTCCTACAGGTTGAACAGCGGACTGGGCTTCGCTTTCGAAACGACCAGCATCAGCGAGCGGGTCGCCCGACTGAGCGCGACATATAGCCGGGCGCGCGACGCCTTGGTGTTCGAAAAATTGTCAGCGTCGCACGGTAGGACCATCACATTTTCGAATTCGAGGCCTTTGGCCTTGTGGATCGTGCTGATCGCTTTCATCGGCAGCTGTGGTCGGGCGTGGGTGCGTCGCCGAGCGATTTCGGCAAAGCCGTCATCGGCATCCTCGAACCGGCCGAGCAGGATCGCCTCGGCAAACTCGCGGCCATGATGGATGCGGACGTCAGCAAAGGCCGCTTCATTCGCTGCCAGGCTCCGCAGGTGGTTGAGCGCTCGTGCCACGCCGCGATGATCCGGGCACTCGACGATATGACGAGCCATCGCCTGGAGATGCTGCGGCTTGCCGTTGCAAGGTTTGGCGCATCCCTCCTGCGCCTCGAGCACGAAGCGGTTGCCGAAGGCCGTCGGCGAAAACCCCGAGGCGACCGAGCCCATGAATGTGAGCATGCCGCGCGCCAGTGACTCGGCATTGCCCTGATGGGCCGCACAATGCGCGGCGAGCGTGGACAGCCCTTCGCGAACATGGCCTTCCCAGATCGGCAGGCGCCGGTTGAAGAAGGCACGCAAGGCGGTGACGCGATCATTTTGTCCGGTAAGGACGAGCAAAGACGGCGCGTTGGCGCGTGCGTAGATTGCAGGACTCTCTTGCGCGTCCACTCGGAACCCGGTGCGCTGCGGTGAGCTGTTCTCGGCAACATGGACGGTGAGCCCGGCCGGAAGGTTGCCGGTGAGGTCGATCTTGCCGCCATCACGCAGCGTCGCGCGCGAGGCGAGGATCCAGGCGCCGAGCTCGGGCTGGACGTTTGCCCAGCGATGAGGCTGGTCGAGTTCCTCAAACCGATCGGCTGCGGCCTTGAGATTCTCCCAGCGCTGTTCTGCGGCGGCGGTTTGCGCCTGGGTGCCGGTGAAGATCATTTGCATCGGATCGGCGAACACACGAAGCTGCGCCCCGCCGCGATGCAGCGCCATGACAAGTGTATGCTGGTCGGCGCTTGCGTCCTGATGCTCGTCGCAGACGACGATCGGATAACGCCGGGCCACACAGTCCGCGATCGCAGGATGCCGGGTCAGCAGGCGTGCCACCCTCTCGCCCAGCAGGTCGTACCCTTTTGGGGTGCGCCGTGCCCAAGCGCCGACATCCTCAGGCAGGCCAAGGGGGTGGCGGTAGGCGCCGGCGATCTCGATCACGAGCCCGTCGATCGTGCGAATCTCGACGTGGCGGCTGAGACCGTGCGTCCGGCCGGCAAAGACGTCGCAGGCGGCATTGGTGTGAGTCAAAATGAGCAGTCGTCCGTCGCCGAGGGCGGGCGCGATGTCGCAGGCGTAGCGGGCGCCCTGATAAGTCTTGCCGCAGCCGCCCGGCGCCTCGACGACCACGAGGCGCGCGGCGGAGCGAAGCGCTTGGGCGACCGTCGCGTCTGACATCAGACGACCGCTTGCGCGGCCCCGAGCCCGACGGCCCCTCGGACAGCATTGACGAACGGGAGAAGCTGGGGCGCGACATGCGGCCAGAGCCCAAACGCGAAGAGCTTGTCGGCGAGTTCGGCGCCGCCCGCGACGCTCTTGAACCAGCGCTGGCCGTGCTTCTTCCACGCCTTTTTCTGCGCCTCAGGCGCGTTCGGATCGGCGGGAGCGGTACCGCACGCTGCCGCGATCATCAGCGAGCGGATATCGTCTGTCGCAGCGAGGATCGCCGCAAGCGACTTATCCTCCAGATTCAGTCGATCGGCCAAGGTTCGCAGCCGCTCGCCAACATCACCGTCGGGCTCGGCAATGAAGGCCTCTAGCTGGTGATCCTGAAGGTGCGGGATGAGGTTGGTTTCAAGGCATCCGTCCGGCCAGCGCATGAGGAGATCGCCGAGCTGGTCCTTGGTCTGTTGCCACAGGCCCTGCTGTGTGCCCTCATTGTCCGCGAAGCCGGCAACTTTGAGCCCGCTCGTCGCGAGGCCACGTAGTACAGTCAACGCTTCCGAATTGCTGCCGCCGTCGCTGACCCAGATTCCGTGACGACGGAGGTCCTCCCCGAGCGAACGGTTGAGCAGATTGGTGACGAATCCGACTTCGGTCGCGCCTTCGGCGATCACTGCCACTCGCGCGAGGAAGGTCTCGGGATCGCGCTTCTGCTGCGCCGCGACCGATGCCGGAAGCCTCCCGATCTTGCCGCCGGCGTCCACATACCAAAGCGTGGCCGTGGCGGCGGCGTGGACGGCAGGCGCGCTGTGCGTCGTCACGAACACCTGCGAGGGGCTCGCGAGCAGCTCCTCGATCAGAATGCGCTGGCGGTAGGATTCAAGGCCGCGTTCGATCTCATCGACGACCATGATCGGATGCTCGGCATGATGGGCTGCGGCGACCTCGAGCGCCGCAAGCCGGCGTGTCCCCGCACCCCAGCTCGCCATGGGCAGCATGGTGCCGTCCTTGGTTGCGGTGAGGCCGATCAGCGCATTGAGCGAAAAACCCGGCCCGCCGACCAGACCAAGGCCGAGCTGGCTGGGCAAAGTGCGCTTCTGGAACCGCTCATCGAGATCACCGAGCGCGATCTTCGCACTCTCCTTGAGCTCGCCATGCACGTCTGTTTCCCCGATCTTATCCGCCAGACGTGATCGCAATGTCTTGTCGCTGAGCAGGCGGTCGAGCGCCGATCCCTGGATCAGACGGAGGTCGCGATCGTTGCGATCGTCGCCCCCGAGCCGCACGACGCCGATATTACGGCGGACCGAAACCGGGAAATGATCGACGGTGTCGTCGGGCTGGCAGATTTCGTGTTGCAGTTCAAAATCGGGCGTCCCACAGACGCGCACGCAGAACACAGGATCGAGCGGCTGGCCGTCATTGGCCTCAAGATCGGGAAGCTTCGGGCCATCCACGCTCCATTCCCAGGGCCAGCTCGACTTGCGTTGCTCGACGATGCCACAGTTCAGGGGCAGCGCCATAGCGGCGGCAATCTCGAAGCCGTCCTCGTGCCGGCGTTGCCAATAATCGGCATCTGACAGCATTGCCGCATTGGTTGGGCTGAGAAGAAGCGCGATGGCGTCCAGAATGGTGCTCTTGCCCACGTCGCCGCCGCCCAGGAGCACGTTCATGCCTTTGCCGGGGAACCACGACAGCGCCTCGATCCCCCTGAACCGCTTGATCGACAGGTGGCGAATGTAGGGCGCGAAGTCGGCCGGTTGTTGAGCATTTTCTGCCATTGGCTCAAATTACGGTTTGCGACTGGAACGGTCCAGCATTGAGATTGGTTTTCGGCACTATATTCGAAGATATTGCGCTTGGCGGCGGGAGCTCAGTCATCCCAGCCGCTTTCGATCTGGCGGGGCTGGATAGGCGGCCAGTCGACTGAGGCGAATTGCTCAAGCGCTTGCTGGCCAAAGGCTGGTTCGACCTGCTGGGCCCAGGCGATCAGGCCACGAACATGATGATAGAGACTAGAGACGCCGGTCTTGCGCGCCAGAGCATGCTTGGCAGGCCCATAAGCGGGTGAGGATAGATAATGGAGATGGAGACGGATCATGTCTTTATAGGCGCGCTGTAGGCGAGGCATTGGGCCGTCGACCAGCATGCCCAAAACGATCCGGCGCGTGCCGGGGCCACGGATCACGGTCTTGCGCTGATTGTGCCGGAACCCCGAGTCGTTGAGAATCGCGCACACGTCGCGCTGAAGCCTGCGCATCTCCCCCAGCGAGCGATCGGCGTCGGTGGAAAAGGCCAGATCGTCGGCGTAGCGCGAGTAGCGCAGCCCGCGTTCCTCGGCTAGCCGCGCCAGGAGTGTATCGATACGCAGCATTGCGAGATTGGCGAGCATCGGGCTCGTTGGCGCACCTTGCGGAAGAATGCCTTCATAACCAAGCGCGTAGAAGTCGATCGGGCCTTTGTGTGGCGCAGGGTTCTTTCCGGGCCCTCGATCGAGCCCGATAGTGCAAAGTCGTGCAAATTCGAAGGACAGTAACTTGGGAAAGCCCAGCCAGGCAAAGATCGCCGAGACCGTCCCTTCACTCACCGAGTGAAAGAAATCCTCGATATCAACCTTCAACAGCCATTTGGTGTTGGGGTGCTGTTCAGCGGCCTGGACTGGCGAAGATTCTGGATGGAAGGCGAAGCTTGCCGGATGGACGGGCGCATAGCGAAGGACATGATCGACTAGCCAGCGCTGCGCGATCGCTAGGCTCTTCGGCGGAATCGAGATCATCCGCTTGGCGGATCGGCCTGGGATACGCTTCTTCAGAAGGACGAACCGGTATTTCGTGTGCCCGCGACGCGCGACCGTCCGACGCAGGAATAGATAGGGTAGCTCGGTCAGTACCGAGAAATGGCGCAGAGTCAGCACCGGGGTAATGCGAGGGTCTGTCGCTCGTATGCGGGCGAGCGCCGCTAATGCATTTTCAAGCGTGACTGCATCGATGCCGTGGCGGCGAGCGCCAGATGCGTAGCGTTGAGGGCTCGGTGCGGACATCTACTTCGACCCACTCAGGTGGGTGGGACAGCAAGTCTCGTCCAAGACCCCGCCAGCCGTGACTTGCTGTCTCGCGCAGCGCGAAGGTCCTGCTCCGATGCACGGACCCGGGAAATCCCTGGCCCCAGGTTCCCAAGGAACCTGTCGCCGCTTGCGCGGCGCATTTCTAAACTCCCTCACCGGGCCCTCAACTGGCTAGGATAATAGTAGGGCAAGTCCTCGGTGGGAAGCACAACCGTGCGGGCGCGCCGTAACTGAAGCCGCCGAAGCTCGCGCTGGCCAAGAACGGTCAGGGTGTTACGCAGGCTCGTCCAGCGGGCGATGCGGGTGAACACAAGAATCTGCTCGACATTGGCGAGCGACAGCCGCGTGCGAGCAGAAGCGCTGGCCGCCGTGCGAGATCCATCTTTGAGCGCGGTCAGAACCAGCATCGTTTCGACCCAGCGGCGACGGGTTGGATCGGCGAGGAATCGCTCTGCCGTCCGGATTTGCAGAACTGCCCGAGCGCGGTCGGCGAGGGCATCGGCATTGGCCGCCGGAAAATGCATGTCGGCGCCGAGCGCGCTACGGTTGCGGAAAAGCGGCACCCATCCTTTTCGATCGCTATGTAGGACAGGCGGCGCATTGTTAGGCATGCCATGCGAGAAGGCGATAAGCGCGCCGGCCGAGCCGAAGCCGAACGGATAGCGGCTACGGTGAGGATGGGCGCGGCACAGTGCCAAGACCGCATCGCGGTCCACGCCGACAAATGAGGTGAAGATGGTGGGGCAGGCATGGACCACACGGGCGTTTGGCCCCGAGCGGTGCGATCGGACGTGTTTCAGCCCATCTTCAGTCCCGGAATAGGCGACCACGGCAAATCGGACGAGGCCGTAGGAGTGCCAACTACGGATTGTGGCGACACGCCAGAACGCCTCGAGCATTTCCCACACGCGCTTGCCCGAGCCGATGAAGTCGGTGACGATGACAATGTGACTGACGCGGCCGGTGCGCAGCGCGTCGGGTCCGGGATGGCTCAGCACGCGGTCCCGGTGCAGGCGCTCATATCCGGTAATGAAATTGGCGATCGAGCCTTCGCTGCCGACCTCTTGATCGCTTGGGTCGATGACGATGGGCGGCATGCCGGTGCCTGTGGCGCGCCCCTCATCGGTACCCGGAAAGAAGGGAAGGACTTCGTGGCGGACGAAGCCATATTCGTCATCCTTGGCATCGCGGGTCTCCACGGCGCGCTCAGCGAACAGCGCTATCGGCCGGTCCTGATCGCCCTCGTCGCGGTTTGTGGTGGTCTCGTCGAGCAGTAAGCGCAGCCCCCGGTAAAGAGCATCGTGGCCGACCAACATCACGGCGTCGGCCAACTGTTCGGCCACAAGACGCTCCGCTCCGGAAAACTGCGCCAGCCAATCGCGCGGAAAATCGGTTTGCGACAGGCTCATGGCCAGACCGAACCTCCCCTTTTTGTCCTCTAGGCAGCCTGTCTTTATACTGGGTTCTAAGCAAGCAGATTTAAGTCCAAGACGACGGATTCTCGGGCCGCTTTTGGTCTGAGTCCTTGGTTTTCCGAAATTTCAGCTTTCCGATACTGCTGTTTAAAACCAGACTGTCCGCATATGGGCGACGTGGCAAGCCTCCCGAATGTCGAGAATGAGGTCGCGAGCGGACACGAGATCGCGACCGACCGGCATCTTAGCGGCTCAAACCGGCCGACCAACTAGCTGATCTCTGCCCCGTGATCTGGTCCGCTCATATCCTCCGACACCTCCTGCCGAAGCTTCGGCCCTTGGGCGAGCCGCCTGCCGAGCGCCGCAATGAAGCCCTCATACCGCTCTCCTACCTTGGCTTTGGCCGCGTTTGCGGCGGGTTCCGGTAGAGCTGGCGTCGTGGCTAGCCAGAAGCGGATGAAGACCGCCAGGGTTTCGACAGCAATTCCAACATCCCGCTCCACACGCGTCATACGGCGGTCCATCTGATCGAGGCGCCGCGCGATGATCGCCTCCCGGCGCTCGGCGTCGTCGGGCGACAGAAACGACGCGATCGCGGCCTCGGCGATCATGGACTGCGAGCGATCCCGACGATCGGCAAATTCCACCAGAGCCTTCTCGATGGCCGGGTCCAGATAAACCGTGACCTTTCTCTTTTTCCGGGGATTGGCCATGTCGCTAGAGATCCATGCCGTCGCCGGGATTCATCGAGACCTGACGCGCAACGCCCTGAACATTACGGATCATGCGCCGGTTCTGGGCGGCTTCTTCGTCAACATCATCGGACAGCCCAGCCTCCCATTCGCTTTCGATGGGCTTTTTGTTCTCCGCCGGCTTCACGCGGCCGAGTTCAGGCTGCAGCCTCCGTTCTGATTGGGTCGGGTCTTCATCCTCGGCTGGTTCAGGCGAAGGATCTTCGCTGGAATATTCGGGCCGCGCCGGAATCGGCAACGCGGTCCAGTCGTCCGTCTGCGGCGTCTCGGGCGGCGTCAGCTCCGGTGGCGAGAGCAGGCGTTCGCGAAACCGCTCGTCCTCGAAATACCGCGCCTTCTTCGCCCGAACCGGCGGGATGCCGGCGACCATGACGATCTCGTCGCTCGGGGGAAGCTGCATGATCTCGCCCGGTGTGAGCAACTGGCGTGCGGTCTCCGAGCGGGACACCATGAGATGGCCGAGCCAAGGAGACAAGCGGTGCCCCGCATAGTTCTTCATCGCTGTTGATTTCCGCTGAGAAGTGACCCGGGATTTGGGGAAATTTCCGCTGAGATTTGACCCATGTTTTGACCTCACCCTTGCTGTTTTCAGCGGGGGGCAACGGAGTGATAGACATGGCTTTGTTGAGCGTTCTCCGTCGCTGGTTTCTTCGTGACCAGCTGTCGATCCGGGAGATCTCGCGTCGGACCGGACTTTCCCGCAACACTGTACGCAGATACCTGCGTTCGGATGTGTCCGAACCCACATTCAGGGTTCCCGAACGGCGCAGCAAGCTGGATGAATTTGCTGAAATGCTGTCAGCCTGGCTGAAGGTCGAGGCCGGCCGTTCACGCAAGCAGAAGCGTACAGTCAAGCAGTTGCATGCTGACCTTGTAAGCCTTGGGTATGGGGGCTCCTACAGCCGGGTCGCGGCGTTTGCCCGAGCGTGGAAGCAGGACCGCCAACGTGAGCAGAACACGGTTGGCCGCGGGGCTTTTGTTCCCCTGGCGTTCGGGCCCGGTGAAGCCTTCCAGTTCGACTGGAGCGAAGACTGGGCGATCATCGACGGCGAACGGGTGAAGCTGCAGGTCGCACACGCAAAACTGTGCTGCAGTCGCGCTTTCCTGGTTCGGGCCTACCCGTTACAGACCCACGAGATGCTGTTCGACGCCCACGCCCATGCATTCCGGGTGTTCGGCGGCGTGCCGCGGCGGGGCATCTACGACAACATGAAAACGGCTGTCGACCGTGTATTGCGCGGCAAGGAGCGGCAGGTGAACAGCCGCTTCCAGGCGATGGTCGGCCATTATCTGTTTGAAGCCGAGTTCTGCAATCCGGCGTCTGGCTGGGAAAAGGGGCAGATTGAGAAGAACGTGCAGGATGCCCGCCACCGGCTCTGGCAGCCAACGCCCAGCTTCTCCACGCTGGAAGCACTGAATGACTGGCTGGAGGAGCGCTGCAAGGCATTGTGGCAGGAGATCCCACATGGACGTCTGCCAGGAACCGTAGCTGACGTTTGGGTGGATGAAGCGCCAGCGTTGATGCCGCTGTCCCGACCGTTCGACGGCTTTGTGGAATACAGCAAACGCGTCTCGCCCACCTGCCTCGTGCACCTGGAGCGCAACCGGTACAGCGTGCCGGCGTCTTTCGCCAACCGGCCGGTGAGCCTGCGTGTTTATCCGGACCGGATTGTCGTTGCCGCCGAAGGCCGGATCGTTTGCGAGCACAGCAGGATCGTCCAGCGGTCGCATAACCGGCAGGGCCAGACCGTTTATGACTGGCGACATTACCTGGCCGTTGTCCAGCGCAAGCCCGGAGCCTTGCGCAACGGAGCCCCATTCGCCGAATTGCCCGATGCCTTCAGACATCTGCAGCAGCACCTCCTCCGGCGCCCCGGTGGCGACCGGGAAATGGTGGAGATTCTGGCGCTCGTTTTGCAGCATGATGAGCAGGCGGTGCTGTGCGCTGTGGAAATGGCCCTGGACGCTGGCGTCCCCACCAAGACGCACATCCTCAACCTCTTGCACAGGCTGGTTGACGGCAAGTCACAGACGCCAGCTGCCATCACTGCCCCCCAGGCGCTGATCCTGACGTGTGAACCACGCGCCGATGTCGATCGCTACGACGCACTGCGCCTCGCCGGACAGGAGGGACGCCATGCGTCATGATCCTGCCAGCGCCGCCATCGTCATTATGCTGCGCAGCCTGAAGCTGCCTGGAATGGCCCAGACCGTGAATGATTTGCTCGAGCAGGGATCGCCGGCATTCGAAGCAGCGATGCCTGTCCTCATGCAGCTGCTCAAGGCGGAAACGGCTGAACGGGAGGTGCGCTCCATCGCATACCAGATCAAGGCCGCTCGCTTCCCCGCCTACAAGGACCTTGCCGGCTTCGACTTTTCTTCCAGTGAGACTGACGAGGCTCTGGTCCGCCAGTTGCACCGCTGCGAATTTATCGGGCAGGGAGAAAACATTGTCCTCGTCGGTGGCCCCGGCACTGGCAAAACCCACATTGCCACGGCGCTTGGCGTTCAGGCCATCGAGCACCACCGAAAGAAAGTTCGCTTCTTCTCCACCGTGGAACTGGTCAACGCCCTTGAGCAGGAAAAGGCACAGGGCAAGGCCGGGCAACTTGCTGATCGCCTGTCCCGGCATGATCTCGTGATCCTGGATGAACTCGGCTATCTGCCGTTCAGTCCGTCGGGAGGGGCATTGCTCTTTCACCTTCTGAGCAAGCTGTACGAACGGGCAAGCGTCATCATCACCACCAACCTGAGCTTCAGTGAATGGGCGGACGTCTTTGGAGATCCAAAGATGACAACCGCACTGCTCGATCGCCTGACCCATCACTGCCACATCGTCGAGACCGGCAACGACAGCTTCCGCTTCAGGGCAAGCGCAACTGCCGCGAAAACACAAACGCGAAGGGCGAAAACTTGACCTACCCGATAACTACGGCACAATAAAACGCGTGGGTCACTTCTCGGTGCAAATCCCGGGTCACTTCTCAGCGGAAATCAACACTTCATCGCCTTCATCTCGGTGGCGGTGCCGAGTGCGTCGGAAACCCGCTTGGCGGTACGCTCGTCGTTGGTGGCAAAGCTCACGCGGACATGGCAGTTGTCGAGGATCGAGTTGTTCGGCCCATAGGCTTTCTCGATCTGGTTCAGCGACTGCGCGATCAGGAAGCTCTTGAGGCCATAGCCCGCCATGAAGGCCAACGCAGTCTCGAAGAAGTCCAGTCTCCCAAGCGCGGGAAACTCGTCCAGCATCAGCAGCAAGCGGTGCCGGCCGGCGTTTTCCTGCAAATCCTCGGTGAGGCGACGACCGACCTGATTGAGCAGCAATCGCATCAGGGGCTTGGTGCGGTTGATGTCCGACGGCGGCACGACGAGGTAGAGGGTCGCCGGCCGCTCGCCCCCGACGATATCGCTGATCCGCCAGTCGCAGCGGCGCGTCACCTCCGCGACCACGGGATCGCGATAGAGGCCCAAGAAAGACATGGCCGTCGACAACACGCCGGACATTTCGTTGTCGGATTTGTTGCGCAATTCGCGCGCGGCGCTGGCGACGACGGGATGCGGCCCCGCTTCGCCCAAATGCGGGGTCCGCATCATGGCAAGCAGGGTGGATTCCACCGGGCGCTTAGGGTCGGACAGGAATTTGGCGACGCCCGCCAGCGTCTTGTCCGGCTCGGCATAAAGGACATGCAGGATCGCGCCGACGAGGAGCGAATGGCTGGTCTTTTCCCAGTGATTCCTTTTGTCCAGGGAACCCTCCGGGTCCACCAGAATATCGGCGATGTTCTGGACGTCGCGCACCTCCCACTGACCGCGCCGCACCTCGAGCAGCGGATTGTATGCCGAGGAGTTCGGATTGGTGGGATCGAAGAGCAGCACCCGGCCATGCTGCGCGCGGAAACCGGAGGTGAGCTGCCAGTTCTCGCCCTTAATGTCGTGGACGATGGCCGAGCCCGGCCAAGTCAGGAGCGACGGGATGACCAGACCGACGCCCTTGCCGGATCGGGTCGGCGCAAAGCAGAGCACATGCTCCGGGCCGTCATGGCGAAGATACTCGCGGTCATAACGGCCGAGGACGACGCCATCGGGATCGAGCAGTCCCGCCTTCCTGATCTCCGAGGTCTCTGCCCATCGCGCCGAGCCATAGGTGGCGACGTTCTTGGCCTCGCGCGCCCGCCAGACCGACATGCCGATGGCGACCGCGATGGCGATGAAGCCGCCGGAGGCCGCAATGATGCCCCCCTTCGCAAAGATCGGCGGCGCATAGGCTTCATAGAAATACCACCACCAGAAGATCGCCGGCGGGTAGTAGATCGGCGTCCCGAACAGCTCGAACCAGGGCGGGCCGAGTTGCGGCTGATAGCCGAGGCTCCAGGCGACATACTGCGTCGCGCCCCAGGTGGTGGCGAGGATGATGAGGAAGACGATACTGATCTGTCCCCAGAGGATCTTGGTCGCCGACATTACGATTGTCCTTTCCGGTTGATGTCAGAGGCCGAGGCCGCGCTTGCGGCCGAATTCCCAATCGACGCCGCCATCGTCACGAGCGACGCCTGAGACATGGCGGCCGATCTGCTTTTCGAGGGAGGGTGACCAGGGCACGAGCTGGAAGCCGAGGCCGTCGTCGATCATGGCGAAGCGGCCGGAGGCCAGCGCAAGCCGTTGACGGTAGGCGCCAGCGACATATTCGCCGCTGGCTGCGCGATTGAACGGCAGCCCGGTCTCAAAGGCGAGTTTCTCGCCGAGCGCATCGATCTCGCGCTGGCGCAGGGTGCTGAGGAGGCGACGCGCAAAGACGACGCGGCCGCCCTGGCCTTGCCGCTCGGCCAGACCCTCGCCGATGAGATGCTCGGCACGTTCATCAAGTGCCTGACGGACTTCCGCGCCGAAGCCGCTGTCCGACAGGGCAATGGGTTCGCGTGCAATCGCCTGCCGGTCGAGCCAGGTCGCGCCAGTGGCGCCGACCTGAGCGCCGAGATCGAGATCGGAGCGGACGGCGAGCGCAACACGGCGCTGCCCTTGCGCGTCCTCCCAGGAGCGCAATTCCACGATCGAACCGGGCGGGCTGTCGCCCGTGGCATCGAGGTGCGGCAGCCTGATATGATGGGTGCGGCCGTCGGTACCGTCGACCACGGCATAGGCCGTGCCCTTCAACTCGTCATCGAGGCCGCGTTCGACCAGTCGGCCGACGATGGGAACGTCGAGGCTTTCGCCCGCAAGAACATAGCTGGCCGAGCCGCGTTCGATGCCGCGCTCTGTGAGCGCGCGGTGCATACGCTTGATGATGTCGCCGCGTTCGCCCATCTCGCGCAGCACAGTCTCGGCTTCGGGCCTGATGAACCATTGCGCGTGTCCGATTTGGCCGGCCAATCCGCGGATTTCGAGGGTGCGCAGCCGCCCCACCTTCAGCGCATGGAACTCGTCCGGCTGGCGGTCGGCAGGCGGAGCGAGATCTATAATCCCGGACTTGTGGGCGTCACGGACAAGCTGTCGGTCAAGCTGGGTCCAGCGTTCCGCCTCGACCTGGCGCTCCAGATTGCGGTGGATCTGCAGATCGGTGCGTGGGCCGAGTTCCTGCGTGACGAGATCCTGTGCGCGGGCGCGCATCACCATGCACAGACCGAGGCGGACCGCAAAGCGGGTCTCGTCGTCTGTCGGCTCCAGCGTACAATCCCATCGCGAAGCGTTGACGCAGATCGGACGCACCTCGACACCATGGTCGCGGGCATCCCGGACGATTTGTGCCGGGGCGTAGAAGCCCATGGGTTGGGAGTTCAGAAGAGCGGCGCAGAATGCATCGGGGTGCCAGCATTTCAGCCAGGCGGAGGCATAGGCAACCAAGGCAAAGGAGGCGGCGTGGCTCTCGGGGAAGCCGTAGGAGCCGAAGCCCTCCAGTTGCCGGAAGGTGCGCTCGGCAAATTCCCGATCATAGCCATTGGCCACCATTCCCTCGATCAGCTTGTCGCGGAATTTCGAGACGCCGCCGGTGAATTTGAAAGTGGCCATGCTCTTGCGCAGGAGGTCGGCCTCGCCGGGAGTGAAGCCTGCGCATTCGATGGCCACGCGCATGGCCTGCTCTTGAAAGAGCGGCACGCCGAGGGTTTTGCCGAGCACCTTTTCCAGCTCTGGCGTTGGGTAGTGAACCTCTTCCAGTCCTTCGCGGCGACGGAGATAGGGATGGACCATGTCACCCTGGATCGGCCCCGGTCGAACGATGGCGACCTGCACCACCAGATCGTAATAGGTCCGCGGTTTCAGCCGGGGCAGCATCGACATCTGCGCGCGAGACTCGATCTGAAACGTCCCGAGGGTGTCTGCTTTACGGATCATGGCGTAGGTGCGTGGATCTTCGGCTGGGATGGTCGCCAGATCGACGGCGATCCCCTTGTGTTCGGCGATCAGATCGAGACCCTTGCGCATGCAGGTCAGCATCCCGAGAGCCAAGACATCCACCTTCATGAAGCGCAGGGCGTCAATGTCGTCTTTGTCCCATTCGATGATCTGGCGATCCACCATGGCGGCGGGTTCGATCGGTACGAGATCATCGAGCCGGTCATGGGTCAGGACGAAGCCGCCCGGATGCTGCGACAAATGCCGGGGTGCGCCGCGAAGCTGCGCTGCCAGTTCGAGGGTCAGGCGCAGACGGCGATCCTGCGGATTGAGGTTCAACTCACGGATTTGCTGATCCGATACGCCGGTTTCCGACCAGGCCCAGAGCTGGCCGGAAAGGGTGTGGAGCAGATCCTCAGGAAGGTCCATGGCCTTGCCGACATCGCGCAGCGCGCCCTTGGAACGATAGCGGATGACGGTGGCCGTCAGCGCGGCATGGTCCCGGCCATAATGCTCATAAACCCACTGGATGACCTCTTCGCGGCGTTCATGCTCGAAATCCACATCGATGTCGGGCGGCTCCCTGCGTTCCTCACTGACGAAGCGTTCGAAGAGCAGATCGTTGCGGCCGGGATCGATGGCGGTGATGCCGAGGACATAGCAGACGGCTGAGTTCGCCGCCGAACCGCGTCCCTGACAGAGAATGCCGCGCGAGCGGGCAAACTGGACGATGCTGTTGACGGTCAAAAAATATGGCGCGTAGTCGAGTTTGCCGATCAGGGCCAGTTCGTGGCGCAGCGCCGCCGTCACTTCGTCAGGCACGCCATCGGGATAACGTGTCGCCGCACCCTCCCAGGTTAGTCTGTCCAGTGTCTGTTGCGGCGTCAGGGCCGGATCGTCACGTTCCTCGGGATATTGGTATCGCAGTTCGTCAAGGCTGAAGGTGCAGCGGCGCATGATCTCCACTGTGCGCGCCAGCGCTTCCGGCCAACGCGCGAACAGACGGTGCATCTCGGCGGGCGGTTTCAGGTATCGATCGGCATGGCGTTCCCTCCGATGACCGAGGGCGTCGATCGTAGTGTTGTGGCGGATGGCCGTCACGACGTCCTGTAACATGCGGCGGCCCGGTTCATGGAACAGCACGTCATTGGTCACGACGGTCGGCACTCGCGCCTGTTGCGCCAGCATCAACAGCTCCCACAGCCGCATCTGATCGTTGGGACGGCGGCGCAGCGTGAGCGCCAGATAGGCGCGATCCCCGAAGGTGTCACGCAGTCGTCGCAGCCGCAGGGCGCAGACCGCATCGGCCAGATCGGGCACCAGGACCGCGATCATGCCTTCGCCATAGGCGACCAGATCAGCCCATTCCAGATGGCATCCCCCTTTTCCGGCGCGGCCCTTGCCGAGGGTCAGTAGGCGGCACAGCCGCGACCATGCATCCCGATCGGTGGGATAGACCAGTACCGACATGCCGCAGGCCAAGTCGAGGCGGCAGCCGACGATCAGCCGGACGCCGGTGGCCTTGGCGGCCTCATGGGCGCGGACGATCCCGGCGACCGAATTTCGGTCCACTACGGCGAGCGCCTCGATCCCCATGAGGGCGGCGGTCGCAAACAGCTCGTCGGCCGAGGAGGCGCCGCGCAGGAAGGAATACTGCGACGTCACCTGCAATTCGGCATAGCGCGGCCCATTTCTCGAGGCGTCCGTCATCCGAAGATCCCGTGCATGAACCAGCGATGCGAGCCGGTGGCGGCATCCTCGCCATCGCCGGCGCGAAAGACCCAGAAGCGTTCGCCGGCGTCATCCTCGATGCGGAAGTAGTCGCGCACCGCCGCCAGTTCCGCATCGCGCTTCCACCATTCGCCGAAGACACGTTCAGGTCCGTCAGCCCGGCGCACCCGCCGCCTTACGCCGCGCCAGGAAATCCAGTTTGGCGGATGATCGGGCAGAAGCGCCATGGTCTCGATGGGCTCAGGCTGCATCAGCAGCCGCGATGGGCGGGGCCAATGATCCGGCCAGCCTGCGCCGGTCTCCGCCGCAAGTGCGGGAATGCGGCAGATGGATCGTTCCGGGACGTCGCTGGCGACGGGAGCAAAGCGATAGATTGCCCGCGCGCCGACCCGGTTCGCCAGGACATCGATCAGCCCGGAAAGATCGGGTTCCGGCGTGTCGATAAGTGATGTCGTCGCTTGCCGCGCTTCCAAAGGTTCGACAAGGGTGGCCGCGAGCGACATGATCTCGATGCCGAGGCCGGGATCGATGATTTCTATCTTGTCGCAAAGAAGTCGGGTCAGTCGTTTTGGCTCGCGCACGGGACGGGCAAGCCCGATGCGCACCGTCTCGATGCGGTTGTCGACCCGGTGACAGAGCAGATCGAGGCGCCGCGCCCCAAGGCCACGTTGCTCCAACGTATCGCAGAGGGAGGCGACGAGCTTCCCGATATAGCGCGCGATCGTTTCGACCGCCCCGATGGGTTCAGCAAAGCTGCGCCTGGCTTCGATCATATCCTCGGGACGCACCGGTGTGATCGGCTCGGCGGCCGCGCCGAGCGCCTGATCGAGCCGGCGGCCGAGTTCAGGACCGAACCTGCGCGTGAGTGGCGCGCGAGGCTGGGCGATCAGGTCGGAGATCGCGGCAAAGCCGAGATCACGCAGGCCGGCGGAGATCGAATCCGGGAGGCGAAGTGCCTCAAGGGGCAATGGCGAAATCAGGGCCTCTCCATTGCCGGCACCTCCGATCAGAACCGGATCTGCCCGGTAGCGCGCCAGCGCATGGGCGGCGCCCCAGGTGTCGGCGACGGCGGCTCGGGCGGCCACACCCGAAAGGGTCAGACGCCCGATAAGCGCATCCAGCATGGCGGCTTCGCCGCCGTGGAGATGGTCGGCGCCGGTGGATTCGATGACGATGCCATCGGGTGGATCGACCGCGACGATCGGACTGAAGCGCTGCAAGACCCAGAGGGCGAGACGTTCCAGGCTCTCCGCGTCGGCCTTGGGGTCGGCCGGTTCGATGGCGAGACCCGGCACGAGAGCCTGCGCCTTGGTGACAGGAATCCCGACCCGCAGGCCGAGTGCCTGGGCCGCAGAATCCGCCGCCGTGATAATGCGCCTGTTGCGGTCGCGTCCGACGAGGACCAGAGGCGCTTCAACCGGCAGCGCTGTGTCGCCAGTCTTCCGCCGCAGCCGGTCTGTCGGCCATGTCGGCAGGAAGACCGAGATGACCCGAGCCATCGCACGCCTCCAGTTCTATATTGAGGGATTCCCCGGCGCGGGCGCGGATCAGCTCGATGAGCCAACGTGCGCGTCCGACGCCCGGAACCGGCAAGGGCCGCGACGGCAGCACCGAGACCCGCCACCGCGTCATCGCCGCGCTGGGCTGCCCGAAATCGCTGGCTTCGGCCTGCCGTCGCCAGCGCCGCAGTGCGATGCCTATGGTCCCGCTCTCCTTGGCGGCCAGATGCAGCCGCCGCGAGGCGGTCATCGGCAGACGGGCAATATCGGCGACCACTGCGCCAAGACCGCCATGCCGCAATCCTTCCTCCATGCAGGCCAGAACCGATTTGTCGTCTCCGGCCTCGACATGGATGACGCGATCGGGGGACAGGCCAGCCTGTTCCAGTCCCGGTGCGAACAAATCCTGCTGCGCCACGCACCATAGAACCTTGCCCGGTGTGCGGGCCGCGATCCCGGCTACGAAACAGGCGGCGGCCGCCCCGTCCACGGCGCCATTTCCGCCGCCCGCGACCTCATGCAGGCACCCGAGCGCAAGCCCACCGCCAGGCAATCTCCGATCCAGCGTTGGCACGCCGAAGGGCAGCACCTCCCGCGTGCGCGCGCCATCCCCCTCCAGCTGCGCGATACGCTCACGCAGCGCCAAAAAGGCCGGGTTGACGGGGCGCGTATTCATGCGCGGGGGGTGCTCCGAGGGTTGTCACAGTGGATTCTCGCTGTTATGTTCCTTATTTGTTCTCATTCCAGCCGAGAGTCAATGTGAGTCCGACGAAATGTGAACGACAGGCTCTTCCGGGGCTTTTATTGTAGGCGCACAGTAAAACCGGAGGATCGGGTTTGTGTAACCTCTATAATCTGACGACGAACCAGCAGGCGATCCGGGATTTCGTGGCCGCAACGCATGACAGCCTCGGGAACCTTGAGCCGTTGATCGATGTCTATCCTGATCGTCCGGCGCCGGTTGTGCGCAACCGCGACGGCAGCAGGGAACTGGCCTCCCTGACGTGGGGCATGCCGACACCAGCGGAGCACCTGAAATCACCCGACGCGCCCGACACCGGCGTCACCAATGTCCGCAAGACGTGGATCGGACATTGGCAGCAATGGCTGGGGATCGAGCACCGATGCGTGGTCCCGGCGACGGCCTTTTCGGAATATGGGCAGACGCCTGATCCGGTGACGAAGCGCAAGCCGCTCTGCTGGTTTGCTCTGGACGATAGCGAGCCGCTGTTCTTCTTTGCCGGCATCTGGACGCGGTGGGACGGCGTTCGCGGATCGAACCGAACACCGCGCCCCGGCACACATGATCTGTTCGCCTTCCTGACAACCGATGCGAACGACATTGTTAAGCCGATCCACCCCAAGGCGATGCCAGTGATCCTCACCAGCCCCGAGGAGGTACAGACATGGCTGAACGCTGACTGGAAGGATGCGAAGGCTCTACAGCGCCCGTTGCCGGCCGATTGGTTGAGGATCGTCGAGCGGTCCAGAATGCTCGAGAAGTGACCCGGACGATGGCGGGCGTGGGCGTCCATCAGAGCGACACAGGCGAAGCGGGGGAAAAAATCCGCAAGATCATCCATGTTGATATGGATGCATTTTATGCCTCAGTCGAACAGCGCGATGATCCAAGCTTGCGGGGCAAGCCGGTTGCGGTTGGCGGATCGGCCGCGCGCGGCGTGGTGGCCGCAGCAAGTTATGAAGCGCGCGAATATGGTGTGCGATCGGCGATGCCGTCGGTCACGGCGAAGCGGCGTTGCCCCGATCTGGTTTTCGTGAAGCCCCGCTTCGATGTCTATCGGGCGGTTTCGGCCCAGATCCGGGAGATCTTCGCCGAGCACACCGATCTGATCGAACCGCTGTCCCTCGACGAAGCCTATCTCGACGTAAGCTCCAACAAGCGGGGCATTCCTCTCGCGACCGAAGTGGCGCAGATCATCCGCGACCGCATCAAGGAGGTCACGGGCCTCAACGCTTCGGCGGGCATCAGCTACTGCAAGTTCCTCGCGAAAATGGCGAGCGACCTCAACAAGCCTAATGGCCAGGCGGTCATCACACCCGCGCGCGGCCCGCAATTCGTGGCAGAACTGGCGGTGAACAAGTTTCATGGCGTCGGGCCGGCCACGGCGGCGAAGATGGAGCGCCTCGGCATTCTGACAGGCGCTGATCTCAGGGAGAAATCGCCCGAGTATCTGCGGGAGCATTTCGGGAAGTCGGGCGGATGGTATCACAGCATCTCACGCGGGATCGACCTTCGCCCGGTGGAACCACATCGCGAGCGCAAGTCCATCGGGGCCGAGGATACCTTTACCACGGACATTTTCGATCTCGAACCGGCGAGGAAAGAGATCGACTCGCTATCGGCGAAGGTCTGGCGAAGTTGCGAGGCCAAGGCTCTGACCGGCCGCACCGTGACGCTCAAGGTGAAATACGCTGACTTCCAGCAGATCACCCGCAGCCGGACCATCGAGCGCAGACTGCGCGGAGCGGAGGAACTCACCGCGATCGCGTGGGTGCTTCTGGAGGCGCTGTTCCCGGTCGAAAAGGGGGTGCGGCTTCTTGGCGTTACGCTATCCTCATTGGAGCCGGAAAGAGACGAAGATGTCGTTCGGCAACTTAGCCTCGAACTACCGGGTCTATAGAAACCGAACGGAAGTGGCCGGATGAAGCGGCGCGACGAGGAGAGGATTTCGGCCCAACTCGCCAAGGCGATGGCCATGATCTGCGTACGCATTACCAGGCTAGAGAACATCCATGCGGGGCGCGCGCCGGTAATGAAAGCCTGAGATTTCTCCGATGTTATCGTCGTCGATGCCGACGGCAATCAAATTCCATGACAAGAGCTATCGCGCATTGACGACAACGAGATGCGTGATCTGATGCGGCAAGTAGTAAATCGCCTCTATACGTTCCAGCTTCGCTTCGGAGAGCCCGAGTCTCAGGCATTCGTGGCCCCCTCGCTCGGCGTCGCACGCAAGTGGGACGAACCAGTTCTTGATCCCGGCCTGCCTGGCATCATCTCACCGGACGCAACGGATTGACGAACTCCAGCCCGGCAAAGTCCTTCTCGTTGTCCGTAACCACAATGCAGTCGTTCGCACCTGCGACAGAAGCGATGATCATATCCAAGGCACTGCGCGGACGACCTGCCGCCTTCCCTTCCGCCATCAACCGCGCCCAGATCAGGCCCGCTTTGTCATCGAACGAGAGAATTCGACCGGTGAACAGTTCCTGCGGCCCCTCCGCTCCCGAGAACCAGGCCTCGAGAGCATCGCGTTTTCTCCCGCGCGGTTTCTCCAGAATACCGCGCCGGATCTCGGCGATGGCCAGCGCCGAAATAAACAGGTCTTCGTCGCGCTGCTCCGCCCACCACGCCAACAGCGCTTCCGACGGATGCGGCTTGACGACGTTGCTGATGATGTTGGTATCGAGGAGATAGCGCGTCACAGATCGACCCGGCGCCCTTCCTCGCGCGGGCGCGACAGATCGAGATCGGCGCCGACAAGGGGCGAACGGCGCAGCGCGGACAGGATGCCGCCAGATTTTGGCTGCTCACCCGCGACGAGGGCTGCCTTGACCGCAGCCCGCGCCTGATCCGCTTCCGGTCCCTCCTCCGCCAGTTGGCGGGCGAGCGACCGGATCAACTCGCGGTCGGATTCTAACGCCAGGACTTCAAAGCGCTTGAAGCCCCGCTGCGTCAGGCGCGCCCGGTAATTCTCGATCGCCCTCTTCTGTGCGGCATTGCTCATGGCTGGCCTCCGTGCTATATATCCTGACATATAGCCGATATTGTCCTTGAAAACAAGGGATGTCAGCGATGCCGCGAGACTCGCACCACAAGCCATTCATGCGGAAGAATACTGCGCGTTCCCGCCAGTATTTTCCATATGCTGTGGCACGCCATGCTTCGCCCGAGCGCGACAACGCCGCCGTTATCGCCCCGACCGCCGCCAAATATACGGCTTTGATTTCAGTTGCTTACGTTAGAAACGACGGGAATGCTGCAAGTTATGACCTTGCGAGCCCCCGGAAACAAATCCAAGATGACAGGAAGCGAGCGCGAAGCGCTGCTCGAATCCCTGATGATCGACGAGCCGGAACTGACGTTCACACCGTGCGGCAATCCCGATCCGCGCCTTCTGCGTCTCGTCGAGTTTCTGGCGCGGCAGGCAGCGCGGGAATGCTACGCCGAGGAAGTGAAGATGACGCGTCGAAGGGGGAAGCGCACCTCCTGATGCCGAAAGGAGATGTGCAGTGAAAGTCGCGATCTACGCCCGGTATTCGTCGGACAATCAGCGCGAGGCGTCCATCGCCGACCAGTTCCGCATGTGCCGCCTGCGGGCGGAGAAGGAAGGCTGGTCGGTGGTCGAGGAATATTCCGATCACGCCATCTCCGGCTCCAGCATGATCCAGCGTCCCGGCATCCAGGCGGTGATCATGGATTCCGCGCGCGGCCGGTTCGACATGATCCTGGCCGAGGCGCTGGACCGGATCAGCCGCGACCAGGAGGACATCGCCGGCATCTACAAGCGCATGCGCTATGCGGATGTGAAGATGTTCACCCTGTCCGAAGGTGAGATCAGCGAGTTGCATGTCGGCCTCAAGGGCACGATGAACGCGCTGTTTCTGAAAGATCTGGCCGACAAGACCCGACGCGGGCAACGCGGTCGCGTCGAGGCCGGCAAGTCGGGCGGCGGCAATTCCTACGGCTATGACGTGGTGAAGAAGTTCGATGCCAATGGTGAGCCCGTCCGTGGCGACCGCACCATCAACGAGGCGCAGGCCGAGGTCGTCCGCCGTATCTTCCGCGACTACGCAGCCGGCAAGTCGGCCAAGACCATCGCCTTCGCCCTGAACAGGGACCGTATCCCAGCGCCGTCCGGTGGCGATTGGGGTTTCAGCACAATCAATGGCAACCCGAAGCGTGGCAACGGCATCCTCAACAATGAGATGTATGTCGGCAAGATCGTCTGGAACCGACAGCGATTCGTGAAAGACCCCGATACCGGCAAGCGCCAGGCCCGCCCCAATCCCGAATCCGAATGGGTCATTCAGGAGGCGCCGGAGCTGCGCATCCTAGATGACGACCTCTGGAACGCGGTGAAGGCAAGGCAGGGCGAGAACCGGACCGAGCGGGACGAGAGCGGCGTCGCCGACGTCCGCAAGATGAACTACCGACGCCGGCCGAAATATCTCTTCTCCGGCCTGACAAAATGTGCCTGCTGCGGAGGCGGTTATTCGGCGATCTCAGCCACGCTGATCGGCTGCTCGACAGCACGGAACAAAGGCACTTGCGACAACCGAACCAACATCCGCCGCGACGAGCTGGAGACGCGTGTGCTGAATGCGCTTCGCACAAAGCTCGTCGATCCCGAGTTGTTCGCTCACTTCTGCGCGGTGTTCACGCAGGAGATGAACCGGCTGCGCATGGACGGTCGCGCCGGTATCGCCGCGGCCGAGGCCGAGATAGCGAAGATCGACCGGGAGCTCGACACGCTGCTTAACCTGATCCTTAGGGGCGGCGCGGCTGACGCCATCAACTCCAAGATGGTCCTGCTCGAACACCGCAAGAAGGAGCTGGCTCTGTTCCTGGCCGAGTCCGAGGAACCGCCGCCCCTTCTGCATCCCTCGATGGCGCTGCAATACCGCAAGCGGGTGCAGCAGCTCTATGAAGCCTTGCAGGACGAAGAGGAAGAGAAGCGGATCGAGGCGGCGGACATCCTGCGCTCGCTGGTGGACAAGATCGTTCTGACACCGGTGGAGGGCAAGGTGGAGATCGACGTTCAGGGCGATCTCGCTGGAATCCTTACGATTTCCGCGCAAACGAAAAACCCCGCCGGAGAGCGGGGTGGATCGCAAGTAAAGATGGTTGCGGGGGCTGGATTTGAACCAGCGACCTTCAGGTTATGAGCCTGACGAGCTACCGGGCTGCTCCACCCCGCGTCAACTTTGTCACTTGAGTGTGTCGGGTTTTCCGTCCCTCTGGAGGGAGGGAG